>JAIEQN010000005.1 GCA_019747685.1 Gemmataceae bacterium | reverse complement strand
TGCAGCCCGCTGGCCTCGGCCGTGACCGGGCAAATCCTGTACGTCGACTGCGGCTACCACGTCATGGGGACGTGACCGAGCCGCCCGCCCGCCCGCAGAAGCGGGCGGGCCGGGGGCCGGTTCGGGTCAGTCGCCCTTGCCGGGCTTGAGCTTGGTCGTCCCCTCGATGGTGAACGGCCCCTCCAGGGCGATGTCGATCTTCTGCCCGTCCATGTCCAGCTTCCCGGACATCTTGACCGTCCCCTTGGCCCGGTCCTTCACGTCCACCCCGGTCTTGACCGACCGCCAGGTCGTCCCGGTCATGTCCATCTCGACCGCCAGGTCGCCCTCGTCCTCCTTCGCCACCCCCTTGATCGTCCCCGACATCTCGACCACCGCGCACTCCTCCCCGTCCACCTCCTCGACCTTCACGAACCGGGCCTTCAGCTTCCCCTTCAGGTCCTGGATCGACCCGCCGAACACCTTCTGGAGGGCGGTCGCGTCGACCGTCCACTCGTGCCCGACCTTGACCTTCCCCTCGGGGTACAGGTCGTCGTCGCTCTCCGGCCCGACCCGCTTGTCCAGGTCCTTCTGCTGCTTCTCGTTCGGCTTGGTGTCGACCAGGCTGTGCTTCCACTTCCCCGGCCCGGTCCGCTCGCTGACGATCACCTCCCCGTCCAGGTCCCCGTCCTTGCTGTCCTCCATGTCGGCCCCGCCGAGGGTGGTGACGGTGTCCACCTTCTCCTTCACCACCTTCGTCCGGGCCTTGGTCACCTGCCGGCCGTCGACCGCCAGGAACGTCACCTCCTCGTCCTCGGTCGCGGTCAGCGTCTGGCGGGCCTCCAGCTCCATCCCGCCCACCTTCAGCCGGACCTCGGCGTTCGTGATCTTGAACACCGTGCCGCTGGCCAGCACCTGCCCCTTCTTCGGGGCCGGGCCGCGGAGGTCGTAGGTCTTGCCGTCCTGGGCCCGGGTCAGCCCGGCCCCGGCCAGCACCGCCACCGCCACCGCCCACGTCGCCCGCCGCATGATCGCCTCCTCCCGGTGTTCGACCCCACACGGGCGTTTCGCCCGTGCCGACGAGACGTACCGCACCCCGCCATCTTCCGGGAACGGGGGCGGCGGAGCAAGCCTGCGGGAGGGACCGCACAGGCCGGGAGGCCTGTGCCACCCAGACCCAACACAGGCCGGGAGGCCTGTGCCACCCAGACCCAACACAGGCCGGGAGCCCTGTGCCACCAAACAACTTGGTGGCACAGGGCTCCCGGCCTGTGACGGCGACGGTGGCTCAGCCGGCGGCGGCCGGCTCGGGCAGGGCGTCGGTGACGTGGAAGGTGAGCCGGCGGTTGCACAGCATGATCTGGTCGCCCGACTGCAACCGGGTCGGGCCGGGAATCTTCTTCCCGTTGAGCAGCGTCCCGTTCTTCGACGCCACGTCGTGCAGCTCGCACCGCAGGTCGCTGTGGACCAGGATGGCGCAGTGCCGGCGGCTGACGCACTCGTCCCGGACCACCACGTCGTTGTCCGGCAGCCGGCCGACGCTGTTGAGCCCGAGGTGCAGCGGGAAGACGTTCGACCCGTCCTTCAGGTAGAACGTGAACCGGCCGGCCGGCGGGGCGGCGAACCCGCCCGACGGGGCGGCCAGGGTCGGCCCGTCCAGCCGGTCGTCCGGGGCCAACAGCCGCAGGTCCCCGGCCAGGGTGTGGGACCCGACGGCCGCCTGCAACGCCTGCCGCGCGGCCCGGAACTGCTCCCGCCGCGGCTGGCCTTCGAGGTGCAGGCTTTGCAACCGTGGGTCCGACATGCCGCCTCCCGGCGGTGGCGGGCGGGGCCGAAAACCCCGCACCAGCTAATAACATTCGTCAAGACGACCCGGCCGTCAATACCCTTTTCCGAAATTACGAAACCGGAACACCCGGACGGACATCCCGTCCGAGTATCCCTGGTACAAACGGCGTGCCGGCCGGGCCCGCTACCGATCCGATCGTGAACCGGGGCCGGAACCCGCCACGTTACAACCCGGCGGCCGGGGAAATCTCCAAAATCTTGAACCGGATCGTCCCCCGGGGGACGGCGATCTCGGCCGTGTCGCCCTTCTTCCGGCCGATCAGCCCCTGGCCGATCGGGCTGGAGGTCAGGATGCGGCCCTTGTCGGGGTTTTCCTGACCCGGGCCGACCAGCTCGAACGTCTCCTCCTCGTCCAGGTCGAGGTCCATCACCCGGACCCGGCTGCCGAAGGCGATCGTGTCCTTGGGCAGGGCGGTGGTGTCGACGATCACCGCCCGGGCCAGCCGGTCCGACAGGTCGTTCACCCGGGCCTGGAGGATGCCCTGGTCCTCCCGGGCGGCGTGGTACTCGGCGTTCTCGCTCAGGTCGCCCAGGTCCCGCGCCGCCGCCACCCGCTTCGTCACCTCGATCATCTCGACCGTCCGCAACCGGTCCAGATCGGCCTTGAGCTTGTCGTACCCCTCGCGGGTGATCGGGATGCGGTCGTCGGTCATGGCCGGTCGCTCCTGGCGGGCCTGGCGCCCGTCGTCCCATCATGTCGCCCGGCCGGGCGGGTGTAAAGGGCGGAACCGGAATCGGTTCGGCCGGCCGGGGTCGGGCCGAAAAACGCCCGGCGGCCGCGCCGCCGCGGCCGCCGGGTCCGGAAGTCGTAGGGGCATTATACGTCCGTCTCGTCGGGGACCGCACGCAAAATCACCCGCTTGAACCGCCGGTTCGGGACCGGCCAGCCGTGGGCCGTCCACCCGCCCGCCTTGGTCGCGTGCGGCAGCTCCAGCTCGGCCACCCGGTCGTGGCAGGCCTGCTCGGCCGGGGTCAGCTTCTTGGTGACCGGCGTGGCGTTGCCCCGGCGGACGGCGACGACCCCGTCGTCCACGACCGAGATGACGCACGGGCTGTCCAGGTCGAGCAGCCGCAGGGCGACCGTCTCCATCGCCGCCGTCTCGAACGCCCGGTGCAGGGCCGGCAGGTCGTACTTGCACGCCCGCAGGGCCGACCGGAGCATCCGGGTCGGCACCAGGACGCGGGCGGCCAGCAGCCCGCGGAAGTGGGCGGCGGCCTGCTTGCTCTCGCTCCCGGGTTCGATGTCGAGCTTCCGCAGGAGGTCGGGCAAGAGCGCCCGGGCGATGCCGTGGGCGGCCGCGGACTGCTGCTGTTCGGCGGACATGTGCGGGGACAGGGTGATGCCCCCGGCCGGCCGGCGGGACGACGGCCGCGGCCGGCCCCGCTCGTCCACCTCCGGCTCGGCCCACTCGACCGGGATGCCGAGGTGGTCCTCGGCGACCCGCAGGGCGTCGACCGGCGGGGCCGCCACCCCGGCCCGCTCCAGGAGGCCGGCCACCAGCCGGTCGCAGGCGTCGAACAGGTCTTCCTGGGAAAAGTCCATCCCGCTATCGAACCACCCGGCGGCCCGGAGTGCAAGCACGGAAGCGGCGGGGTGGTGCCTCGCCTCGTAGGACAGGCTTCCAAGCCTGTCGGCCGGAATGACAGGCTGGAAGCCTGTCCTACGAAATGGAGCAAGCACGGAAGCGGCGGGGTGGTGGGGCGGGGTGGGGGGGGGGGGGCGCCCCCCCCGGGGCCCCCACACCACCCCCCCCCCCCCCCGGCCGGGGGCGC
>JAIEQN010000282.1 GCA_019747685.1 Gemmataceae bacterium | reverse complement strand
GCTCGTATAGGAGCCGGGCGTAGGCCTCGACCCGCGGGTCCGTAGCGGACAGATTATGCAACCGCCGTGCCGCCTCGACCGCCGGGTTGTCCGGGTTCAGCTCCAGCACCCGCTTGGTCCCGCCCTCGCCCCGACCCATTCGCTCCATCAGCCGCTCCAGGTGGGCCGACGGCGCGACGCCCTCGGCCACCAGACACGCGGCGCTCTCGGTCAGCCGCTTCGTGAGCCGCACGTCGGCCACCTCGGGCAGCTTCTCCTTGAAGAGTGATACGACGCCGGCGAACCGGGCTTTGACCTCGTCGGACACTTCCCCGGCCCCGGGGGCGTCGCCGCGGTCGGCCGCCCGCAGCCGCTTCCCCTTGTACTCGCCCAACCCGGGGATGGCGAACTCGTCGATCGGGTCGGCCAGGAGCAGCACGTCCTGCCCCTTGGCCCGGTACGCCTCCAGGTACGGCGACCGCCGCAGGTGGTCGGTACTCTCGCCGATCAGGTAGAGGATGTCGGCCTGGTCCGCCGGCATCTTCCCGACGTACTCGGCCAGGGTGGTGTACCTTCCGGCCTCGGTTGCGGCGGACTCGAACAGGAGGAGGTCGGCGATCTTCTCCCGGTTCGCCCAGTCCCGGGTCAGCCCCTCCTTCAGGACCGACCCGAGGCCCTGGTAGAAGGTCAGGTACTGGTCGAACTCGACGTTCTTCATCCCGGCCAGCGTGTCCAGGACGTTCTTCACCACGCTCTTCTGAATAACATCCAGGAGCGGGTTCTGTTGGAGCAGCTCCCGGCTGACGTTGAGCGGCAGGTCGGACGAGTCGACCACGCCCTTGACGAACCGGAGGTAGAACGGCAGGAGCTGCTCGCACCGGTCCATGATGAGGACCCGCTGGACGTACAGCCGCAGCCCGGCGGTCGGCTCCTCCCAGTCGAACGCCAGCGGCTTCTTGGCCGGGAGGAACAGCAGGGCCTTGAACTCGGTCTTCCCCTCGGCGGCGTAATGGATGGTCGCGGCCGGGGCTTCGGTGTCGTGCGAGAGCTGTTGGTAGAACTCCTTGTACTCGTCCGCCGTCACCTCGCTCTTGGGCCGCAGCCAGATCGCCTTCCGCCGGTTCAGCGTCTCCTCCGTGACCGTCTTCTGGCCGTCCCTCTCCTCCTCGATGTCCATCACGACCGGGTGTTCGATGAAGTCGGAGAACTTGCGGACCAGGGACCGGAGCCGCCACGGGTCGAGGAACTCCTTGGCGTCGTCCTTCAGGTGCAAGACCACGTCGGTCCCGCGGGCCGGCTTCTCGACCGCCTCGACGGTGAACGCCCCCTGCCCGTCCGACTCCCAGCGGGTGCCGTCGGCCGGCGACCCCGGGCCGCGGGTCACGACGGTGACCGTGTCGGCCACCATGAAGGCCGAGTAGAACCCGACCCCGAACTGGCCGATCAGCCCGGGCGACTCGGCCGACCGGCCGGCCCGCTTGGCGGCCTCCAGGAACGCCCGGGTGCCGGACTGGGCCACGGTGCCGAGGTGGTCGATGACCTCCTGCCGGGTCATGCCGACGCCGTTGTCGGACACGGTCAGCGTCCCGGCCGCCTCGTCGGGGACGATCTTGATCTTCCAGTCGGTGTTGCCTTCGAGCCTCTCGGCGTTGGCCAGGGCGTCGAACCGGACCTTGTTGATCGCGTCCGAGGCGTTCGAGATCAGCTCCCGGAGGAAGATGTCCCGGTCGGAGTACAGGGAGTGGGTGATGAGGTGCAGGAGCTGCTTGAGTTCGGCCTTGAACTCCAGGGTCTCGGCGGGCATCGGCGACCTCCGTAACGGCGAGCGGCCGGCGTGGGCCGGCCGTGGTGCGTTTTCCGGTATTGTAGGGTGGGCGGGGTCGGGCCGGGCTCTTCTCCCTCTCCCCTTGAGGGAGAGGGTGGCCGACGCCGCGAAGCGGCGGAGGCCGGGTGAGGGGAAGGAGGCGAGGCCGTCCGGTGTGCGTTCGGGGAATTCCCCTCACCCCGCCTCGCGGCGCGAGGCGACCCTCTCCCTCACGGGGAGAGGGTGAGGAGCGACCGCCCGGCCCCACCCTACGAAACCACCGGTAGCGGGAACTGCCTCACCCGCAACTCGGGCGGCCACTCGGCGGCGTCCCCGCCCTTCTTGCTCTTCAGCTTCAGCCGCCGGGCCAACTTCTCCCCGGTCTGCTTGACGAACAGCGGCACCCCTTGCCGGGCGCAGGCGTCCTTGATCGCCAACACCCACTCCGGTTCGAGCGGCCGGCAGCCCGGGCCGCTCTCGCCGCCGACGATGACCCAGTGGATGCCGGTCAGGTCGAGGTCGGGGATGGGACCCAGCAGCGGCTCAACCGATAGGAACTTGACCTTCGCGGGGGTCCGGCGGAGGTGGTCGACGCGGAACGTGTAGTCGGCGCTCTCGACGCTCACGCCCTGCCAGACGTGGCCCGGCCAGGGCAGCCGGGGGGCCAGCTCTTCGAGCCGGTCGGCCCGCTTGGTGAGGATTTGGTACTGGTGCCAGTCGGCCCGGACCATCGTGTCGAACACCCGCCGGATGAACTCCTCGGGCACGCCCTTGTGGAAGAGGTCGGACATCGAGTTGACGAAAATCTTGCGGGGCTTCTTCCACCGCAGCGGCACGTCGAGCATGTGCGGGTGGAGGGTCAGGGCGAAGTCGTTCCGGTAGTTCGGCTGGCCCATCAGCATGAGCCGGTGGCTCATCCGCTCGGCATAGCAGTTCTTGCAACCCGGGCTGATCTTGGTACAGCCGGTGAGAGGGTTCCAGGTCGCGTCACTCCACTCGATGGAGGTGGTGGCCATGCGGGCATTGTAGGGTGAGTCGAGCCGGCCGCCGGCCGGCTCGACACACCCTACAAAACCGAACGGGTCGGCAGCTCCACCCGGAACACGGTCCGGCCGTCCCGGCGGTCCCAGGTCAGCCGGCCGGCGTGGGCCTCGGCCGCCTGCTTCGCCACCGCCAGCCCCAGCCCGATCCCCTGCTCCTTGCCCGTCACGAACGGGTCGAACAGCCTCCCGGCGATCTCGGCCGGCGGCCCCGGGCCCGTGTCGATCACCTCGACGTGGTACACGCCCTCCCCGACGGTCGGGCCGCGGACCTCCACCGCCCCGCCCGGGCCGGCCGCCTCCACGGCGTTGCCGATCACGTTCCCGAACAGGTGGCCCACCGACTCGGCGTCCCCCTCGATCACCACCGGGCCGGCCGACGGCTCCCACGTCAGCGCCGTCCCGGCGTGCCGGCACTGCGGCCCGAGTAGGCTCACCGCTTGGCCGATCACCGCCACCAGATCGACCGGCCCGCGGGTCGCCGCCGGCGGCTTGCCCAGGTCGAGGAACTGCCGGACCGTCCCTTCGATCCGGGCCAACTGCCCCAGGGCCACCCGCAGCGGCTCCGGGTCGGCCGCCGGGTTCTCGGCCAGGTACACCTCGACCGCGAGTTTCGCCCCGGCCGCGGCGTTGCGGAGCTGATGGGCCAGCCCGCCGGAGAACTGCCCGAGCACCCGCAGCCGCTCGGCCGCCGCCAGGGCGTCCCGGTACCCGGCCAGCCGCCGGGCCATCTCGTTGACCGCCCGCCCGAGGTCGGCCAGCTCGTCGTCCGGGGCC
>JAIEQN010000327.1 GCA_019747685.1 Gemmataceae bacterium | reverse complement strand
CAGCCCGTGCCCCCCGCCGTGCCCGCCGTGCCCGCCGGGCTGTGACGACGGGAAGAAGAAGTGCAAGCTGTTCGGCGGCCGGCTGTTCGGCGGCCGGCGGGGCGGGATGGGCGGCGGGTGCGGGTCGGCCGTCGCCTACGGCCCGGCCGGCGACTGCGGGGCCGCCCAGACCGTGACCGAGATGGTCACCGTCACCCGGACCGTGATGCAGCGGCAGACCAAGACCGAGGAGGTCAGCGTCCCGGTCACCACCGTCAAGACCGAGACCCGCAAGGGGACCCGGACGGTGAACGCGGTGGTCCCGGTGACCCGGGAGGTCGAGGTCCCGGTCACCCGGGTCGTCCCGACCACCAAGAAGGGGACCCGGACGGTCAACACCGTCGTCCCGACCACCCGGGAGGTCGACGTGACCGTCATCAAGTGCGTCCCGACGACCAAGACCGGCACCCGGACGGTCAACACCGTCGTCCCGACCACCCGGGAGGTCGAGGTCCCGGTCACCACCTACACGACCGAGACCAAGACCGGCACCCGGACCGTGATGGTTTGCCAGCCGGTCACCGAGATGGTCACCCAGACGTACACCGTCAGCGTCCCGTACACCGAAACCGTCCAGGTCCCGGTCGGCGGGGCCGGGTACGGGTGCGGGACCGGGATGGGCGGGTGCGCGGTCGCCGCCGACTGCGGGTCGGCCGGCGGGAAGAAGCGGGGCGGGCTGTTCGGCCGGCTCTGCGGCGGGAAGAAGAAGGACAAGTGCGACTGACCCGGGCCGACCGGCCTCGGGGCCGGTCGTGACCGACCCGCACGCGGACCCCGGCCCCGGCCGGGGTCCGTTTCGTTGGCGGGTGGTTGAGCCGGCCCGGGCCGGCGGGTACGATCGGGGCGTCACCCGGGGCGGAGGCGATCATGCGTGCGGTGTTGCTGGTCGGGCTGGTGGGGGTCGCGGCCGGGGTCGGTGCCCCGGCCGGCGGGGATGATGCCGGCCGGGCGTTCAAGGTCGTGGCCCGGAAGCGGGTCCCGGTTTCGCAGGCCCGGCAGGTCGAGAAGGACGACGGGACGATCGCCAAGGTGGTCGGGACGAGCTACCGGGCCGAGACGTTCGGCCGGACGATCGACCCGGGGAAGACGGCCGTGGTCGTCTGCGACATGTGGGACGACCACTGGTGCCGGGCGGCCGCGAAGCGGTGCGACGCCCTCGCCAGGCAGGCCGAGCCGGTGCTGAGGGCGTGCCGGGGCCGCGGGATGACCGTCATCCACGCCCCGTCGGACTGCATGGACTTCTACAAGGACCACCCGGCCCGCCAGCGGATGCGGGCGGTAGCGAAGGCCGACCCGCCGAAGGACAAGGACGTGCCGTGCCCGCCCTTGCCGGTGGACGACTCGGACGGCGGGTGCGACGACCCCCAGCCGGCGAAGGAGCACCGGGTTTGGACTCGCCAGCACGCCGCCATCACCATCGACCCGGACAAGGACTACGTCACCGACGACGGCCGGGAGGTGTACGGCCTGCTCCGGACGAAGGGGATCACGACGGTGGTGGTGATGGGGGTCCACACCGACAAGTGCGTCCTGAACCGGTCGTTCGCCGTCAAACAGATGGTCAAGTGGGGCGTCGACACGCTGCTGGTCCGCGATCTGACCGACAGCATGTACAACCCGGAGATGAAGCCGTTCGTCTCGCACGAGGCGGGCACGAACCTGATCATCGAGTACATCGAGGCCCACTGGTGCCCGACGGTCGAGGCGAAGGGCCTGGCCGGGGTGAACCGATGAACCCGGAACGCCGCGCACGCCGGTCTTACGAGGAGTCGTGCCGGCTGCTCCGGCGGCTCGGCTACCTCGGCGTGGGGAACTCGGGGGAAATCCCGCCCCTCCCCGGCCGACGCCCCCGGTGCGACGACGATGAACCCCTCGGCGTCTCGTTCTTCCGGACGTTCGTCGGCGATAACGCCCTGGAAGACCTGACCCTCCCCCGCACCTTCTTCGGCCGGTCGGAGGTCGGCCCGGTCTCGTTCCGGAACACGGACCTGTCCGAGTCCACGCTCTGTTGGAACGACTTCAACGGGGTCGACTTCACCGCCGCCGACCTGTCGGGGGGCGACCTCCGGGCCTCGGTCTTCACCGACACCGTGTTCCTGCGGGCGAACCTGCGGGACGCCGACCTCCGCCGGTCCACCTTCGACGGGTGCGACTTCACCGACGCCGACCTGCACGGGGCCAAGCTGACCCACGCCCAGGGTCACGACCTCGTCCTCTCCGCCGAACAGCGGCGGGTCATCGACTGGCAGGACGGCGAGGGGGAGGAGCCCCCGGGCGGGTGACGGCCGGTGTCGGGTGTGTCGAGCGGACCGTCCGCGGTCCGCGACGACGCACCGCCCGACCCCCGGTGCGTCGTCAGGTCGCCGGGGGCGACCATCGACACACCCTACAAGACGGGTTGTCCTACCCGCCGAGCTGCCGCCGCAGGTCGGCGACGATCGCCTTCAGCTCGGCGACCCCCGCTTCCACCGCCGCCACCCGGGCTTCGAGTGCCGCGTCTCGGGGGGCTGACGCCTCCCGCTCGCCGGTCGGTGCCGCCGGGGGCCGCTCGTCGGCATCGGCCCGGGCGCCGGCCTGGGCCTTCGCCCGGGCCAGCTCGTCCGGGGTGTGGAACCCGTGGGTCAGCACCGCCCCGCGGCGGCCGGGGTCGGTCAGGGGGACGACCAGCCGGCGGGCGGCCAGCGGCCGCAGCACCCCCTCCAGGTCGTCGAGGGTGTCGATCGGGGCCATCCGGCTGGCCCGGCCCCGCAGCTCGCCCTTGGTCTGCGGGCCGCGCAAGAGCAGCTCGGCCAGCACCGCCAGTTGCGGCCCGTCGCCCGTCCACTTCTCGTACAGCAGGTGCTTGAACCGCTCGACCCGGCCGCCGGTCTGCCGCATCACCAGCCCCTTCTTCTGGAGGGCCGACACCGTCTCCTCGACCTCGTCCTCGGTGAGGTCCAGGACCGGGTCGCGGTTGCTCTTCTGGTTGCACCCGGTGGTCAGGGCGTTGAGGGTGAGCGGGTACGAGTCGGCCGTCTTCGAGGTCTTCTGCTTCTCGACCAGCACCCCGAGGACCCGCCGCTCCTCCTCCGCCAGCGGGTCCCAGGTGTGCGGCGGGGGGAGGGGTTCGGATGACATCGGGTACTCCGTTCAACGGACAAGCCCACCCGCTCCGGCGGGTGGGCTTAACGTAGGGTGTGTCGAGCGGACCGTCTTCGGTCCGCTCGACACACCCTACCGGGTGGGCCCCTACCGCGACCCCGGGCCGCCGTCGACGAACTTCTGCGGGTCGGCGACGACCGGGTCGACCGGGTCGCCTTCCAGGGCCTTCAGGAACAGCACCAGGTCGGCCTTCTCCCGGGCCGTGAGGTTGAGCTTGAACGGGATCACCGGCCGCTTGCCGGCCCCGAAGGTGCGGACGGCCGGGTCCACGGGCTTGCCGGCCACCCGGGCCTTCAGGTACTCCGCCTCGGCCCGGGTGTCCCGCATCTTCTCGTCCAGGTACGGGTTGGCGTTCCCGCCCCGGTCGTAGAACTCGACCACCTCTTCCAGCGTCTTCTCGTC
>JAIEQN010000188.1 GCA_019747685.1 Gemmataceae bacterium | reverse complement strand
GGGCTTTGGCCCGGGGCCCACAACCCCCCCCCCCCCTCGCCCCTACCCCCTGTTAGGTTACACCAGTTCGGCCAGCTTCTTCAGCTCGGCGTCGATCGCCGCCAGCTCGGCCCGGACCCGCTCCTGCTCGTCGGCCAGGTCGTCCAGCCGGTCGGCCGCGGCCGCGTGGGCCTTCCGCTTATCGGCCAGCACCCGCTCGGCGTCGGCCACCGCCTGCTCGGTGTAGCAGGCGTCCTTCTCCGCCTGGTTGACCTCCCCGGCCATCTTCTTCCGCCGGCCCTCCAGCCCGATCTGGTCGGCGATCAGCTGCGCCCGGGTGGCCCGGGCCTTCGCCCGCCGGACCACCGCCGGCTCGGCCCCGTCCGCCGGCGGGGTCAGCACCAGCCCGGCCGCCTTCGCCCGCCCCTTCCGGAGGCCGAGCGTCAACACGAACGTGCCGAGTGCGACCAGCACCGGAACGGGGTTCGCCTCGATCCCGGCCCGGGCCCGCACCACGCCATCGGCCGCGGTCTCGGTCAGCCGCCCGAACTCGACCGGGGCGGCCGCCGCCCCGAACCCGGCCACGACCGCCAGAGCCGCCGCGGCCGCCAGAACATACCGCTTCATGATGAGTCCCTCCAGGTGTCCGGCCGCGCCGCCCGCACAACCGGACGGCACGGAGGAGACAGCACCCCCGCCGGCCGGGTTCGCGCGGCTCACACCGGCGGGACCCGGAACGGCTCCAGCAGCCGGAGGACCTCCGGCGGCAGGTTCAGCCCGGCCGTCAGCCCCCACGACCACGCCTTCCGCCCGGTCCCGGTCTCCTCCTCGACCAGCATCCGGAAGGCGGCGTCGCTGTTCGTCTTGGCCTCCCGGTACCACAGCCCGACCAGCAGGGCGAACGCCTGCTTGACGGCCCCCGGGACCTGGTCGTCGAACGTCGTGTAGGCGACCTGGACGGACCCCGGCCAGTCGTCCGGCCCGCGGCCCGGGCGGGGGCAGAGGAACGGCCCGGTCAGGGACGCGATCACCCCGCGGTCGGGGTACAGCAGGTAGTCCGTCGCGGGCCGGATGGCGTCGGTCCCGAACACCCGGTTCGCGTCCACCCGGACCGACGCGACCGCCTCGACCGGGAAGTGCTTGAGGAACACCAGCGCCCCGCCGGCCGGGTGGGTCTCGGTGTACGACCCGCCGGGGAACGCCCGGCCGCAGTGCTCGTGGATGAACGACTCGGCCGCGACCAGCAGCCGGTTCAGCAGCCCGTCGTCGGTCGTCCCGCTGACCTTCAGGACCGCCTTGACCTCGTCCAGGGTGTCGATCGGCATGGGAAGGAGGGGGTTGGAGGAATGATGGAGAACTGGGCCCGGGGCCGACGGTGCCAGGGGCTCACGCCCCTGGCTACGCGCCGTCGTCCCCTCCGGGGACTCGGGAATCGGTAGCCCCCGGAAGGGGGCGGCGAGCGCGTAGCCAGGGGCGTGAGCCCCTGGCACCGACACCCCGGCCCGCCCGGAACGGTCACGCCACCAGGAGCTGGTCGCACAGGACGAAGCTGGCCGGCTGGCGGGGGCCGGCGTCGATGTGCTGGATGCCCCGGAGGTAGGTCATGTCGTTCTGCAGGGCGGTGTCCCCGAGCCCGCTGGCCAGGAACTCCATCACCCCCATCCGGGCGATCACCCAGTCCGGGAAGTACCCGAGCAGGATGTAGGTGAGGGTGTTCCCGGCCCCCTTCACCCGGGCCCCGCTCACCTGCGTCGACCGGACCACCCGGGTGCCGTACAGCTCGGCCGGCGGGGCGGCCGCCGGCGACCCGGCGTCCCGGAACAGGAACGGCCCCTTGCCGTCGGCGGCGGTGACGGCGTCGGCCCGGCGGTTCATGAGCGCCGCGAACATCGGCTTCCGCATCACCCACGCCGTCGGGGCCTCGACCGCGTCCGGCAGCTTGGCCTCCATCAGGGCCACGTCGGCCGGCTGGAAGGTGTCGCCGTTGGCCCCCGTCACCCCGGCCGTGACCGTCCCGATCCCGGCGTAGGTGATGACCCCCTTGATCTGGGTCGCCCCGGACCCTTCGAGCATCGCCAGGTCGGCCCGCAGGGCGGCCGCCCGGGCCATGTCGTACCGGACCAGGGCCTCGGCGCTCGGGCTGGCGAACCGCAGCAGCTCGTTGTTCATCTTCACGAACACCCCGAGCTTCTTGGCCGTCAGGTCGAGCTTGTCGGTGGCCGGCTGGCTCTCGGTGATGGCCGTCCCCTCCCCCACCCAGTACGCGGTGGACGCGGCCGTCAGCTTGGGGAAGCTGACCCGGCCGTTCGGCGGTAACGCGACTTCCCGGGCCCCGGCGGTGGAAAAGACCTCCATCGCCCGCTGCAGCTCGATCAGCTCGCCCAGGACGAACTGCTGGACCAGGGTGCCGCCGTCGGTCAGCACCGTGGTGCCCAGGGCCTTCGCCCGCAGCCCGGCCCGGCGGCCGATCCAGTCGGCCTCGTCCGGGTCGAACTTCTTCGCCTGGGCGGTCATCTTCTGCCGCAGCTCGTCCCGCAGCCGCAGCCCCTGGGGCTCGAACGCCGGCAGGTGGGCGCTGGCCAGCGGCACCAGGAACGACTGCTGCCCGTGGTGGGGGTTGAACCCGTACCCGGCGTACAGCTCCCGCAGTTGGTGGTGGGTGTGGATTTCCTCCTTCGCCTGGTCCGGGCCGACGAACCCGAGGGCGTAGGCGGCGGCCTTGAGGACGCTGTACCCGGCCGAGTCCTGGCCGACCGGCCCGGACGTGGCCCACGGCACCCGCCGCTCGACCCGCCCTACGAAGCGGACACCAGCTCGCTCAGCACGTCGCGGGCGCGGAACAGCTTGCCGCCCCGGTCGTCCGGGATGCGCCACAGCCAGTCCCGCAGGGACGGGTCGCGGACCAGGCCCTTCTGGATGGCCACCGTCAGCGCCCCGGGGTTCTCCGGGATCGGGACCGCCGAGTACTCGAGCAGGTCCCACTCGGCGACGTACAGCCCGGCCGGGCCGGTCCCGGCCGGCAGCCGCCGGGCCTTCCGCGGGACGAACCCGATCGACCAGCCGCGGAGGACGCCCTGCTCGTACAGCCGGAAGATGTCCTCGGCGAACGGCACCCCCTGGGCGAACCGGGTCTCGGCCACCACCCGCCGGGGCTGCACGTCCACCCACTCGCACGCCCCGACCGGCGGGAACTGGGTGCGGTTGTGGGCCCAGAGGACGACGGGGTTGAGCATGTAGTCGTCGAGGTTGCGGAGGCCGGCGGGGACGACCACGTCCCCGGCCCGGTCCGGGTCGGCGGTACTGATGACGCTGCGGATGCGGAGCTTGGCCGGGTCCACGGACAGGGTCCGGGCGTCCGGGTGGGCGGTCCCGAACCCGCCGCCGGGCAGGGGGCGGATGCCTTCTGGCGTGACGGGATCGGCGCGGATCGCGGGGGGCATAGGAAGGTCCTAGGGTTGGGGGCGAAGACGGAAGAAAAAGGCGGGCGCGCGGATGACGCGGGTTCCAGCGCGGATGAACGCGGATTGCCGTGTTGAAGACATCTAGTCGGTCATCACTTTTGAGGTGCGGGGTAGAGTCGCCGGAGCTTGACCCGGGCGTC
>JAIEQN010000437.1 GCA_019747685.1 Gemmataceae bacterium | reverse complement strand
TCCCGCCCGACCATCCGGGCGACCAGCCCCGCGGGCGTGGCCTCGGCGACCGGCCCGGTCCCCTGCCCCGCCCCGTCCTTGAGGACCGTCACCCGGTCGGCGATGCGGAACACTTCGGCCAGCCGGTGGGAGATGTAGGCGATGCCGACGCCGCGTTTTCGCAGCCCGCCGATGATGCCGAACAGCGTTTCCGTCTCATTCAATGACAGGGCGGCGGTCGGCTCGTCGAAGATGATGACCCGGGCGTCCAGCGACAGGGCCTTGGCGATCTCGACCAACTGCTGTCGAGCCGGGGACAGCCGCTCGACCGGCGTATCGGGATCGGCGACGAGCCCGACCTCGGCGAGCAGCCGCTCGGTCTCGACCCGGAGCCGGCGGCGGTCAATCGTCCCCCAGCGGGTGCGCGGCGGCCGGCCGGCGAAGACGTTCTCGGAGACCGACAGCGGCCCGAACAGGCTCCGCTCCTGGTGGACGAGGGCGACCCCGGCGTCGGTCGCGGCCCGCTCGTTGGCGAACACGACCGGCCGGCCCTGCCACTCCAGGCGCCCGCCGTCCGGCTGGTAGACTCCGGCCAGCAGGTGCATGAGGGTCGATTTGCCGGCCCCGTTCTCGCCGACGACGGCGTGGACCTCCCCGGCCCGGACATCGAGGTCCACGGCCCGCAGGGCGTACACCCCCGGGAACCGCTTGTGGACCCCGCGGGCCGCCAGCAGCGGCGGGTCAGTGGCAGTCGATGCAGGCATAGGCGTAAGGGCGGAGGGTGAGTAACAACGCCCCGTCAACGGTCGCGTGCTCGGTGCCGGGCTCGGCCCGCCAGCCGAGCGGGTCGGCGGTGGCCCGGTCGAAGGAGGTCTCGTCCAGAACGCGGACGCGGGCCGGTCCCCGCCAGTACGGAATGGCCACGGCTTGCTCGTCGGCGGTCATGTTCGCCAAGAGCAACCGAACCCGCCCGTCCGCCGTCTCCATTGCGAACCCGTCGAACCGGAGCGGGTCCGCGGTCTCGGTCCGGAGGACCGCCGCCGGGCCGAACTCGATCGCGTCGGCCAGGACGTGGAACAGCGGAAAGACCATCCCGGGTCGGGAGGGGAACTTGTCCGGCAGCGGGCAGCCCGACGGGTGCTCCAGCACGCCCCGCCAGCCGACCGTCTCGTAGAACGTGACCGAATGGGCGCTCGACGCCCGACCCGCCGATGCCAGGTACTTCAGTGTTCCGAGCGTCCAGGCGGCCCCGAACAGGGACATCTGCCGCGGGTCCACGGTCGGCGGCAGCTCGCCGGGCGGGACGGGTGCGGCCGGGCCGGTCGCGTAGGGGTTGACCCGCTTCCGCAGCGTCACGGGCGTGACCGCGAGTGGCTTGCCCGGGTATATCCGGCCCGCACTCGCGAGCGTGTCGAAGGCCGCCGCACAGCATTCGACGAGCGAGGCGTTGTCGAAGGCGTGTTCCTGGGGTTGGATCGAGTAGCACACGCCGCCGACGGCGGAGGCGTCCGGCCGGCCGCGGTTCAGCTCGGTGAAGTTGGCCGTCGTCCCGACGAACACCGGCACCGAGGCGTCCCACCGGGCGAACGCCTCGACCACCGGCGTGACGATCCGCTCGGGCGTGACCCATTCCCGGTCGTGAAAGGCCAGCACCCGAGCGACCGGCGGGTTGACGGCGTGCAGCACCGGGACGAGGGCGGCGGTCTCCTCCCACACCCGATCCGAGACGGTGACGGCCAGCTCCAGCTTCGACCCGAGGGCGTTCGCGGACTCGGCCGCCCGGCGGAGCCGGCCCGGGAAGTCGGCCACGGTGAGCGGGAGTTCGGCCCGCAGGTGGGCCGGGTTGAGCAACCGGAGCAACTCTCGCTCGCGGCCGGCGGGCGGGTCGGCGTCGTCGGGGATGGCCAGCCCGATGACGCATAGCCGCTCGGCCATCCACTCCCCGCCGACATCGAGCACACCCGGCGGCGGCCGAGCGTCCGCCCGAGCGGCGACATCCTCGACCCGGAGCGTCACCACCTGCCGGACCCGCTCGCCCGCCGTCACCTCGACCGGGAACGGCAGCCGCAGCGGCGTGCAGAACGTCTTGAACGAGGCGTCGATCCAGTTCCGCTGGTCCTCGGTCTCGAAGACATCGCCCTCGAACGTCCAACGGACCCGGCCGGCGGGGTGCAGGTCGTGGGCCAGCCCGGCGAGTTCCCGGAACGGGTTATGCGGGGCGATGAGATTCGGGAACTGAGTCCGCTCCGTGGTACCGTCCGGGCGAAGCAACTCGGCATGAATGCCCGCACAGGCATCGGGTGGATGAAGCACGCAGAAGCCGATGCGGTTCCGGCGGAAGGTGCTTTTCGCCTCGCCGTCGAAGGCGAAGCGGATGCCGTCTGCGGTGCCCTCGATGTCGGCCCGCCAGACGAAGTGGATGTCGCCCCGGCTGTGGGTGCTGGTGTACCGCACCCCGAAGCCGTCGGCCGTCTGCTCGATCACCTCGTCCGAGATGACGCCCGGGACCGTCCCCCAGTTGTGGTCGCGGACCGCCGCATACCACCGCCGGCAGACTTCCACCCCGCCGGCCCGGACGTACCGCAGGTCGCCGGCCTCGTACACGGCCGTGAGCGGGCCGGCCCGCAGCACCCGCCGGGCGGGCAGCGGTTCCGCACTCCCGTAGTAGCAGACCGGCACGGTCATGGTCGGACCCGGGGCTTCACCCAGGGCGATGTTGTGTCGGGCTTTCAGCCCTCAAAGCCCCCTGTCTGGAGGCCCGAAGGGCCGTGACAGCGTAGCCCGGGGCGACAGCCCCGGGTCGCCAGTCACGGCTGCGGGTTCTTCTCGCGGATCGTCCGGAAGCAGCGGCGGAGGGCCTGCTGGTAAATCCACAGGTCGGCGGCGTAGACCAGTAGCCGGAACCCGTGGGCCGGGCCGGCGGCCAGCTCGTCCGGGCTCATCACCGCCAGCGTCGCCGCCTTGCCGTGCTGGTGGCAGGCGTCCACGATCCGCTTCGTCGCGTCGATGAAGAGCGGGTGGTCGAACTTCCCCGGGATGCCCAGCGAGGTCGTCAGGTCGAACTGACCGATCCACAGGCCGTCGACGCCCGGCACCGCCGCGATGGCCTCGACGTTGTCCAACCCGGCCTTCGTCTCGATCTGGGCGATCACCAGCGTCTGCTCGTTGGCCGAGGCCATCTTGGCCGTCAGGTCGCCGCCCTTGTAGTCGTCGTGGCTCAGGGCGAACGCGCACCCCCGCACCCCGGCAGGCGGGTACTGGGCGTAGCGGATGGCGGTCTTGATCTGCTCGGCCGACTCGACCAGCGGGATGACGAGGCCCATCGCCCCGATGTCCATGACGTGGGCGATGTGGTGGTAGTCCGTCACCGGCGGCCGGACGATCGGCACCAGATCGACCGACCGCGAGGTGGCGATCAGCATCTTGACCGTTTCGAGCGACCAGCCGGTGTGTTCCATGTCGAACACGGCGAACTCGGCCCCGGCCTCGGCCGACAGCCGGCCGACGCCGCTGGTGGCGAACTCCAGCACCATCACGCCCGCCGAGATGCCGCCGGAGCGGAGCTTCTGCTTGACCGGGTTGTCCCGCACGCG
>JAIEQN010000641.1 GCA_019747685.1 Gemmataceae bacterium | reverse complement strand
GTTCAGCGGGACCCCGCCGGCGTCGAACACCGTCACCTTGACCACGAAGTCCCCGTCGGACGGATACACCTCCGATAGGGCGAACGTCTGGGCCGCCCCGAGCGGGGTCAGGGCGAGCGGGCCCGGCCCGGCCCCCCGCCCGTAGTCCACCGCCGCGTGGTCGGCGGCCGGGAAGGTGACGATCCCGGCCCGGGCGAACGTCCCGCCCTCGTCCAGGGCGGCCGCCGGCGGCCCCACGCTCAGCCCCGGGTCGATGTCGATCAGGTCGATCGGCCCGGCCGGCGGCGGGTCCCCGGACGCCGTCCCGTCGGTCCCGCCGTTCCCGTCGATGACCAGCCGCTCGATCGTCCGGTCGTACCCGACCACCTCGTTCCCGACCGTTACCGCCCCGGCGTCGATCACGAACGCCTCGTCCACCGGCCCGCCGCCCGAATCCCGGGCGCCGCGGACGGTCAGCACGTCCTCCGGCCCGGCCGGGCCGGTGTCGTGGGTGGCTACCCGGCCGGACCCGCCGGCGAGCTCGACCCGGTACTGGTCGGCCGCCCCGGCCCCGTCCAGGGTCGCCTCCCCGTGCCAGTCCCGGACGACGATCTCGTCGGCCCCGGCCGACCCGGTCACCCGGGCCCGGGGGATGCCGCCGGCCATCGTGGCCGAGAACCCCGGCCCGGTCAGCCGGGCGTCCGTCAGGGTGATCGTCCCCGGCCCGGCCGCGGCGGCCGCGACCGTATCCGTCCCCCCGCCCGGGAAGAACACGTCGTCCCCGGCGGCGGCGAACACGTTGTCCAGGGGGTTCCCGGTCACCGCGTCGGCGAATTCCGTCCCGACGAACCCGCGGACCGCCTCGCCCGACCGGAGTTGCAAGGCCAGCCCCCCGCCGACGGCCTGCCGGTCGGTACTCCCCAGGTCGACCGCCACCCCGGCCCCGAGGCCGGTGAAGTCGAGGGTGGCCATCCCCGGCCCGCCGGGCGACACCACCTCGACCGCCCCGGCCGCCCCGACCCGGTACGTATCGGCCCCGGAGCTGCCGACCAGCTTGTCCGCCCCGCCGCCGGCCGTCAGGGTGTCCCCGCCGCCGGCGGCCCCGGCCGGCGGCCCGTCCCCGGCCGCGAACGTGTACAGGAACAGCTCGTAGTCCCCCTCGGCCGTGTCCGGGACCCGGAGTTCGGGGTCGGGGTTGTTCGGGTCGGCGTAGGTGTCGACCACCACCGTGTACGCCCCGGTCCTGGCCAGGACCAGGTCGACCACCGCCGCGTCGGTCGGCTCCAGCCAGTCGTCGTTGAACGCCACCTCGATCCCGTCCGGGTCGAACACCCGGAGCATGGTGTCGATCCGGTCCCGGGTCCCGCCCAGCCCGTCCGAGACGGCCTCCAGGTTGACCAACTGGCCGGCCGTCCCGGGGAACGAGTAGTAGTCGTCCTCGCTGAACCCGGACGAGGTCAGCCCGATCCGCCCGGCCACGCCGACCGCGGTGACGGCGAACTCCAGCGCGTAGTCCCGGCTCTCCGGCGGCAGGGTGTTCGGGACGGCCAGCGGGGCCGGGGCGAGCGGCTGGGCGGACGCCCGGTCCTGGTGCGGGGCGGCGGTCTCGGCCGCCGCCGTCCCGGTGTCGGCGAACGCCAGCTTGACCGCGTCCCGGGCCCCGAGGCCGACCTCGCCGAGGGAGTCGGCCAGGGTGGTCCCGACCGACGCCGGGGAGGCCATCAGGTCGCGGGGGGTCTCGTCCGCGTCCCGCGGCCCGGCGTAGGGCGGCAGGACGTGGTCGGTCGGGGCCGGGTCGTACACCCCGGCCCCGACCGGGCCGAACGAGTCGTGGTGCCGCAGCCCGGACAGGTGGCCGGCCTCGTGGCCGATGATGGTGGCGGTCAGGGCGACGTGGTTGGCCGACGTGTTCGCCGCCGGGGCGGCCAGCAGGAAGTTGGTGTCGACCGCCACCTCCCCGCCCAGGTCGGTGTTCCGCAGGTCCAGCCCGGACGCCCGCCCGCCGACCGTCACGTCGGCCACCCCGTCCACCTCCGGGGCCTTGTTGACGGACACGGTGACGTACGGCCCGGCGGCCGGCCGGGCGGTGGTGAACTCGTAGTTGAAGGCGGCGTAGGCGGCCCGGACCCGGTCCAGGATGGCGGCCCGCTCGTCGGCCGTGTAGACGTGCTCGCCGTCGTCGGTGTAGGTGTCGAAGTCGACGAACACGACCTGGGTGACGCCCCCCTGGAGGGTGTCGTCCCCGGCCCCGCCGGCCAGCTCGTCGAGCCCGCCCCCGCCGGTCAGGACGTTGTCCCGGGCGTTCCCGGCGATCCGGTCGGCGTAGGCCGTCCCGAGGGCGTCCTCGACCCCGGTGTCGGACGACAGGGTGAGGGTCAGGTTGCCCGGGCCGACCACCTGCGGGGTGGTCTTGCCGAGGTCGAGGGTGACCGGCCCGGGGAACCCGTTGAAGCTGAGGAGGTCGCCGTGGTTGTCGCCGGCCTCGGCGACGACATCGCTGCCCAGGCCGCCGCCCGGGAACAGGTAGGTGTCGGCCCCGGCCCCGCCGGTCATCGAGTCGTCGCCCCCGCCGCCCTCCAGGGTGTCGTCCCCGGGGCTGCCGACCAGGGTGTCGTTCCCGGCCCCGCCGGTCAGGGCGACCGGGCCGGCGAAGTCGCTGGCGTCCAGCACGTTGTTCCCCGGCCCGCCGGTCAGGGCGATCACCTCGACCCCGTACAGGGTCGTGTTCCCGGCCCCGGTGACGCGGGCGGCGGCCCCGTCCCCGCCGGCGGTCAGGTCGGCGTCGGCCGTCACCTCGTAGGTGTCCTCGTCGCCCTCCCCGTAGATCACGTCGTCCCCGCCGCCGGACCGGACGGTGTCCCGGCCGGTGCCGCCGTAGATCACGTCCCCGGCCCCGCCCCCGACCGTGTCGGAGGACGAGCCGGTCCCGCCGTAAATGATGTCGTTCCCGCCGCCGCCGCGGATGGTGTCCCGCCCGGCCCCGCCGAAGATCAGGTCGTCCGACCCGTCGCCGTCGACGGCCACCCCGGACGTCAGGTCCTCGGGGTCGGTCAGGTAGAAGGTGGTGTCGCCGTAGATCACGTCGTCGGTGCCGCCGCCGCGGACGGTGTCCCGGCCGGTGCCGCCGTAGATCACGTCGCCCGCCCCGCCGCCGACGGTGTCGGAGGACGAGCCGGTGCCACCGTAGATCACGTCGTTGCCGGACCCGCCGCCGATGGTGTCCCGGCCGGCCCCGCCGTAGATGACATCCCCCGCCCCGCCGCCGACCGTATCGGAGGACGAACCGGTGCCGCCGTAGATGACATCGTTGCCGCCCCCGCCGCGGATGGTGTCCCGGCCGGTCCCGCCGAAGATCACGTCGCTGTTGCCGGCCCCGCCGACGGTGTCACTGCTGGTGCCGGTGCCGCCGTAGATGACGTCGTCGCCGCCGCCGCCGCGGATGGTGTCCCGGCCGGCCCCGCCGAAGATCAGGTCGTCCCCGCCCCCGGCCACCGTGTCGGACGACGTGCCGGTCCCGCCGTAGATGACGTCGTCGCCGCCGCCGCCGCGGATGGTGTCCCGGCCGGCCCCGCCGAAGATCAGGTCGTCCCC
>JAIEQN010000114.1 GCA_019747685.1 Gemmataceae bacterium | reverse complement strand
GTGGTCCCGCGGCCGACCTCGCTCTCGACCTCGATCGCCCCGCCGTGGTCGCGGACGATCCCGAAGCTGACCGACAGCCCCAGGCCGGTCCCCTGGCCGACCGGCTTGGTGGTGAAGAACGGCTCGAACAGCTTGGACCGGTGTTCCGGGGCGATCCCGCAGCCGGTGTCCCGGACCTCGACCGCCACGCCGTCGGGCACGGGCTTGGTGGCCACGGTCACGGTCCCGCCCGGGCCGCACGCCTGGATGGCGTTGACCACCAGGTTCAGGAACACCTGGTTCATCTTCCCGGGGTGGCACGCCACCGGCGGGACCGGCTCGAACGCCGTCTCGACCTTGACCCCGGCCTGCTTGTACTGGAACCGGGCGATCTCCAGGGTCGATTCCAGGGCGGCGTTCAGGTCGGCGTCCTTGAACTCGGCCTCGTCCAGCCGGGCGAAGTCGCGGAGGTTGCGGACGATGTCCCGGACCCGCTGGAGGCCTTCCAGGGTCTTGTCGAACGTCCGGGCGAAGTTGTCCCGGAAGTACCCGAGGTCGGTTTCCTTCTCCAGCCTGGCGGCGGCCGCGGCATCCCCCGCCCGGTAGGCGTCCAGCACCCCCAGGGCGGCCTCCATGTCCCGGCGGACGACGGCCAGGTTGTTGGTGACGTAGGCGATCGGGTTGTTGATCTCGTGGGCCACCCCGGCGGCCAGCCGGCCCAGCCCGGCCAGCTTCTCGGTCTGGACCAGGGCGGCCTGGGCGTCCTTCAGCGCCCGGTTCTGCTCGGCCAGGTCGCGCTCGAGCTGGATGATCCGCCCGGCCGCCCGCAGCCGGACCCGCAGCTCGTCCCGGTCGAACGGCTTGGTCAGGAAGTCGTCGGCCCCGGCGTCCATCCCCTCGACCAGGTCCTCCTTCTGCGACCGGGCGGTGAGCAGGATGGCGTACACGTAGCCCGGCAGCTGGGCGGCCCGGATGCGGCGGATGAGGGCCAGCCCGTCCACCTCCGGCATCATCCAGTCGGTGATGACGACCGGGACCGGGCCGACCTCGAACAGCCGCCAGGCCTCGGCCCCGTCGGCGGCGGCGGCCACCTCGTACCCCCACTTCTGGAGGTAGCTCTGGAGGAGCCGGCGGGAGACCGGCTCGTCGTCGGCGATCAGCACGCGCATGCCCGGCCCCTCACCTCAGAGCCAGCCCTTCCGCCAGCCGGTCAACAACAGGACCGCGACCAGGGCGAACGTGCCGCCGGAGACGGCCCAGAACCCCCACGGCTCCTTGGCCAGCGGGATGGCGTCGAAGTTCATCCCGTAGGCCCCGAACACCGACCCGACCAGGGCCACCGCCACGGTGATGACCGCCAGCGTCTTCATGGTCCGGTTCAGCCGGTTCGAGCTGACCGTCATCGACGCTTCGAGTGCCCCGGCCGCCATCTCCCGTTCGGTGTCGAGCACGTCGAGTATCCGCAGGACGTGTTCGTACACGTCCCGCAGGTGGACCTGGGCGGGGCCCGCCAACAGTGTATGGTCGCGCCGCAACAGGTGCTGGAACATCTCCCGCAGCGGGTAGAGGACCCGCCGCAGGGACACCAGCTCCCGCTTCAGCCGGAGCAGCCCGCGGACGCCCTCCTCCCCGGCCCGGGTGAACACCGCCAGCTCGGTCTCCTCGATCTCGTCTTCGATCTCCTGGATGACCGGGGCGTAGGAGTCGATGACCGCGTCCAGGACGGCGTACAGGAGGAACCCGACCCCGTCGCGGAGGAGCGGCCCGCCGCGGGTCCACCGGGCCAGGGCGTCGTCCAGGGCCGGGACCCGGCCGCGGTGGGCCGACACCAGGTAGTTTCGGCCGACGAAAACGTCCACCTCGGCCGTCCGGATGTCCCGGTCGTCGTCCCCCGGCACCGCCGCGTGGGTGACGAGGAGCAGGTAGCCCTTGTACTCGTTCACCCGCGGCCGACGCGGCCCCTGGGCCAGGTCGGCCAGGGCGAGCGGGTGGAACCCGAACACCTCCTCCAGCACGGCCAGCTCCCCGGCCCCGGGGTCCTGCACGTCCACCCAGACCAGGTTGTCCGGCTCGTGCAGGTATTCGGCGATCTCCTCGGTAAGGACCCCGCGCTCGAGGCTGACCCCGCCCAGGCAGGCGACCGTCTTGACGCGGGCGGCGGCCGGCGGGGTCGGCGGGTCGGACGGCATGGGCACACTCCCTCGAACACACCCGGCACACCCGGGCCTCCGGGGGCCGCACCCCCGGGCATCCGGCCTGGGCTGACGGAACCGGCCCTTCGGGCCGAAACCGCCCGTGTATCCGGCCCGAAGGGCCGGTTCCGTCAGCCCAGGGCGAAGCCCTGGGTACACGATGCCAATGGCACCGGCCCTGGCAGGGCCGTTCCGCAGGTCATGCCCACACGTACCGCTCGTCCCATTCGACCTCGTAACGCCGCAGCCATTCGCGCAATTCGTCCTGGAACGACTGCCGGGCGTGGTGTTCGGGCTGACCCCGGATGTACGCCCGTACTGCCTCGACGTTCGACTGGCTCACCGAGAACGCGGCGTACCCGTTCTGCCAGTGGAACGCCGCCGGCAACCCCCGCGATTGGTTGACCCACAACGACGATGTCGATTTGATCTTCCCGACAGCGTCGGCGATGGTGATCGTCCGCCCCAACTGGAACAGCATGTGGGCGTGGTCGGCGACCCCGCCGACGACGAGCGACTGGCAGCCGAGGTTGTTCGCGGAGCCGCCGAGGACGGCGAACAACTCGTCCCGCCAGCCGTCGGCCAGGACCGGCTCGCGGTCCTTGGTCGAGAAGATGACGTGCAGGTACACCTTTGCGAGCGATTGGGACACGGGCCAGCCCCTTCGGAACGACCCTTTCAGGGTCGGGGGTTTGGGTTCTCCGACGACCCAGGCCTTCGGCCTGGGCTGGTGGAAACGGCCCTACGGGCCGAATACAGACAATTCCGGTCGGCCAACCCGGGCCTCCAAATCGCGCCCAGGGCCCCCGGCCCGGGTAGCAGTCGCCGGCACGGGGTCGGTTGTCTCCGGCCTGAAAGGCCGTTCCCGTCGGCCCGGGCCTCCGGCCCGGGTGTGTACCGACCGCAAACCCGGGAGGCGGTTGGTCAGGTCGGCCGCGGCCTGTAGGGCCGCTTCCGTCAGCCCAGGTCGAAGGCCTGGGTCCGCGTTCCGGGTCCGCATTCACCCGGCCCCGTCCCGCAGCCCGGCGAGGGCCGGGCGGAGGCGGCCGATCGCCCCGTCCAGTTCGACCCAGCCGGCGTCGGCGTCGGCCCAGGCCCCGGCTTTGCCGACCTCCTCCAGGGCCTCGGCGGCCGCCCGGGCGGCCGCCGCCCCGAAGTTCGCCACCGACCCCTTCAGGGCGTGGGCCGACAGCCGCAGCCGCGGGCCGTCCCGCCGGGCGATGGCGTCCCGGATGTCGGCCAGCAGCTTCGGGCACTCGTCCAGGCACAGCCCGGCCAACTCCCGGAGTAGCTCCTCGTCGCCGCCGGCCCGCTTTAATGCGGCGGCCGCGTCGAGCGGCGGCCCGTCGGCCGGGGGGGGCGGGGTGGCGGCCGCGGCCGGCTCG
>JAIEQN010001184.1 GCA_019747685.1 Gemmataceae bacterium | reverse complement strand
CGTTCGCCGCCGGCGGCCGCCGGCGGCGGGTCGGCCCGTGGGTGGTCGTGGCCCTCGCCGCGGCGGCGGTCGGGGTCGCCGTCGGGCTGGTCTTCCTGAACCGACCCGCCGACCGTCCCGGAGGAACCGACCGGTCACCGGAGGTGACGGCCACGACGACGCCCGAACCACCCGGCCCGGAGGCCGCCCCGCCGCCCCGGGAGGTGGAGCGACTGTCGCCCGCCCCGCCGGCCGACCTCACCCCGGGCCGGCTCTACCCCTACGCCGACGGGAACGTCCGGTTCCCGGTCGTCCACCCGGCCGGCCGGCACCTCCTCGCCGCGGACGGGACCGGGGTCTCGGTCTGGGAACTCGGGACCGGGAAGCGGGTGCGGGTGCTACCCGGGCTGGAGCCGCGGGCGATGGCCGTCCGGGTGACGCCGGACGGGGCCACCGTGGTCGGGGTGTCGGTCGCCGGGCGGGTGGTCGGGTGGGACTGGGACACCGGCCGGAAGGTGGCCGGGTTCACCGTCCCGGGCTGCCCGGAGGTGGACGCCCTGGCCCTGCTCGACGGCGGCCGGCGGGTCGTCGTCCCGGCCGACCCGGGGTCCCTGTCGGTCCGGACGTTCCCCGACGGGGACGAGGTCGGGCGGATCGACCTCGGGGACCGGGCCGAGTTCGTCCAGGCGCTGGAGGTCAGCCCGGACGGGCGGCTGCTGGCGGCGATCGGCCGGCACGGCCGGACGGTGGTGTGGGACGTGGCCGCCGGGCGGGCGGGCGCCACCCTGCCGCCGATCGACCGCGGACCCGATCAGGCGGCCGGCCGGTTCAGCCCGGACGGCCGGTCGCTGGCCGTGGGGGCGGCGTTCGGCCTGCGGGTGTGGGAGGTCGGGCGGTGGGACGAGCCGGCGGCGGAAGTCCAGGGCAACGCCAGCGGGCTGGTCGGGTTCGACCCGGCCGGGGGGATGATCGCCGTGGCCCCCCTCGTCCTCCAGGCCGGGATCGTGGTCCCGACCTGGCTCGACCGGAAGACGCTCCGGCCGGTCCGCCAGGCGGGGGTCGTGCTGGGCCAGGAGTGGAACCACTGCGGGCTGGCCCCGGACGGACGGACGGTCATCCTCGACCACCAGGGCCGGCGGGGGTTCGTGCTGGTCGCCTCGGCGGAGGTCGTCCGGAGGAAGTTCGGGTTCGTGGACGCGCCGCCGGCCAAGCTCGCCCTGGTCGACCCGGACGGCCCGTCGACCGGCCTGGCCGCCCACGAGGCCCCGGTCGCCGCGGTCCTCTGGCACCCGGACGGCCGCCGGCTGATCACCGCGGGCGGCGAGGGGGGTACGGCCAAGGACCCGGTCGTCCGGGTGTGGGACCATCCCGGCCGGCGGCTGGTCCGCGAGCTGGCCGGGCACGAGCGGGGGATCACCGCCGCCGCCCTGTTCCCCGACGGCCGGCGGCTGGTCACCGCCGACCTGGCCGGGGACACCCGGGTCTGGGACCTGGAGACCGGGGGCGTCCTGGCCCGGATGGCCCACGGCCGGCGGGTGGCCGGGGTGGCGGTGTCGCCGGACGGCAAGCGGGTCTTGACGGCCGGGAGCCCGAAGCCGTGGGACGCGAAGCCGGGCGCGGCGGCCGGGCCGGTCCCGGCCGCCCGGCTGTGGGACGCCGACACCGGTGCCCCGCTCCGGGTCTTCCTCACGCCCCGGGTGCCGACCAGCCAGGACCCGGACGCGTCCGCCGGGGCGGCGTTCCTGCCGGACGGCCAGCGGGCGGTGACGGCCGGGTGGGACGACGGGTCGGTGTCGGTCTGGGACGTGGAGACCGGGCGGGAGGTGAAGCTGCTGACCCCGCCCCAGCCGGCCGGGCCGGCCGACGCCCTGGCCGTCTGCCCGATCGGGCGGTGGGTCGCCGCCGCCGGCGACGACCGCCGGGTCCGGGTGTGGGACGTCGACACCGGCGAGGTGGTGCGGGACTGGAAGCTGGAGGGGCCGTGTTACACCGTCGCGGTCGACCCCGGGGGGCGGTACGTCATCGCCGCCGGCCAGCCGCCGCTGGTCCGCGTGTGGGACATCGCCGGCGACGGGCCGGTGTCGTGGACGGCGGCGCGGCGGCCGGTCCTGTCGGTCGCCCTGTCGGCCGACGGGCGGGTGGCGGTCGGGACGTTCGACGGGATGGTGGTGACCTGGGACCTGCCGCGGACCGTGGCCCCGCCGCCGCGGGAGGCGGGGCGATGACTTTTCGGTAGTGTCTCGGTTTGGGCGGCCGGGGCAGAGTCCGCGATGCCCCGGGTGGCCGCCTCCTCACCTTCCCCTTGCGGGGGAGGTCGCCGCCGAGCAACGCGAGGCGGCGGGTGGGGGGTGGGCCTACGGCAGCCCGAGTAACACCCCCCACCCGCCGAGTTGCGCAGCAACTCGCCGACCTCCCCCGCAAGGGGGAGGTGAGAAGACCGGGCGCTGCGGTCTCGGATCAGACCGGGGCATCGCGGACTCTGCCCCGGCCACCCGGAACCAACCTGCGGCACTCCTGAATTTTCCGGGCCGGTGACAGAACCGGCCGGCGGCGGCCATTTCCTCGTGCGGCCCGGCCCCCGGGCCGATCACCCCAGGAGTGGCCCGTGCGACACGGACTGTTGCGCCTCGTCGTCCTCTGCGCCCTGTTCATCACCCTCCCCGGCCGGGCCGCAGCCGGCCAAATCTACCTGGCCGTCGGCGACTCCAGCGCCTTCGGCGAGACCAACCGCACCCGCAACCCGTCCGACGGCGACCGCGGGTACGTCGCCCCGTTCGCCGACTACCTGGCCGGCCGCAACGGCGGGGTCCGGCCGACGGTCATCAACACCGCCATCAACGGCGAGACGACCACCAGCTACTTCTCCGGGCTGGTCGCCGACCGGGACTCGCTCGACGGCATCACCCTGAACAGCCGGTACACCCCGTTCGCCCCGGCCTACCCGAGCCAGCACGATTACATGCTGGGGCAGATCGCCGCCGAACTCGCCGCCGGGAACACGATCGGGACCGTCACCGTCCAGATCGGGGCGAACGACCTGTCGAAGGCGGCCGGCGACCCGGCCTTCCTGGACCTCGACCCGGCCGACCAGCAGGCGGTGGTGGCCGCGGCCATCGGGGCGGCGGCCGCCAACCTCGGCCGGTTGCTCGGCGAGTTGCGGCTCCTCCTGCCGGCCGCCGACCTGTTCGTGATCGGCTACCACAACCCGTACGCCGGCGCCCCGGACCACCCGCTGTACGACCTGGCGGCCCCGGCCGTGCAGGGGCTGAACGGGGCCATCGCGGAGGTCGGCGGGCTGTTCGGGGCCACCTACGTCGACTTCTACACCCCGGTGCTGGGCCGGGAACGGGAACTGACCTTCATCGACACCTGGCGGACCGACCCGCTCGACCACGTCCACCTGAACGACGCCGGGTACGCGGTCGTGTCCGGGCAGCTAATCCGGGCGGCCGCCGTCCCGGCCCCGCCGGGGGTCGTGCTGGCGTCCGTCGGCGGGCTGGCCCTACCCGGCCGCCGGCGGCCCGCGCGCCGCTGACACCGTCCCGTCACACGACCGCGTCCGGGGCGGGCC
>JAIEQN010000095.1 GCA_019747685.1 Gemmataceae bacterium | reverse complement strand
ATCCTGATCGACGGCCTCCACCGGCTCGAGTACCGGGGGTACGACAGCGCCGGGCTGGCCACCCTGACCGGCAACGGCACCCTGCACCTGCACACCCGCAAGCGGGCCGGGCGGATCGCCAACCTGGTCCGCCACCTGTCCGACCGGCCGGCCCCCGGGTGCCTCGGGATCAGCCACACCCGCTGGGCCACCCACGGCCCGGCGACCGACGCCAACGCCCACCCGCACGTCTCGTCCGACGGCCGGGTGGCGGTCGTCCACAACGGGGTGATCGAGAACTACGCCGCCCTCAAGCGGCACCTCCGGGACGACGCCGGGGTCGAGTTCCACAGCGACACCGACACCGAGGTGATCGCCCAACTGATCGCCTACCACTTCGACGGCGACCTGATGGAGGCGGTGGCCCGGACCCTGCCGCTGCTCAAGGGCACCTACGGGCTGGCGGTCATCAGCCCGGAGGAGCCGGGGACGATCATCGGGGCGCGGCTGGGTAGCCCGCTGGTCGTCGGGGTCGGGGCCGGCGAGCACTTCCTGGCGTCCGACCCGACCGCCCTGCTCGGCCAGACCCGGGAGGTCGTCTACCTCCAGGACGGCCAGGTCTGCCAGCTCTCGGCCGACGAGTGGCACCTGTTCGACCGGGAGCGGACCCGGGTGACGGCCCCCGTCCACCGGATCGACTGGGAGGAGGGGGACACCGACAAGGGCGACTACGAGCACCACATGCTCAAGGAGATCCACGAGCAGCCGCGGGCGCTGGAGAACGCCATGCGGGGGCGGCTGGACGCGGACGAGGCGACCGCCCACTTCGGCGGGCTGAACGTCGACAACGCCACCCTCCGGCGGGCCAACCGGATCATCCTGACGGCCTGCGGGACGAGCTGGCACGCCGCCCTGGTCGGCGAGTACCTGATCGAGGAGCTGGCCCAGGTCCCGGTCGAGGTCGAGTACGCCAGCGAGTTCCGCTACCGGAACGCCCCGACCGACCCGAACACCATCGTCATCGCCATCAGCCAGTCCGGCGAAACCGCCGACACCCTGGCGGCGATGCGGGAGTCGAAGCGGAAGGGGCACACCACCCTGGCCATCTGCAACGTGGTCGGCAGCACCATCGCCCGGGAGGCGTCCGGCGGCATCTACCTGCACGCCGGCCCCGAGATCGGGGTGGCCAGCACCAAGGCGTTCACCAGCCAGGTGCTGACCCTGGCCATGCTGGCGTTGCACCTGGGCCGGCTGCGGCACATCTCGGCCCTCCAGGGGGCCCGGATGGTCGACGAGATGAAGGCCCTGCCGGCGGTCATCGAGCGGGCCCTGCAGTGCGACGGGGCCGTCCGCCGGGTGGCCGAGAAGTACAGCCGGAACCGGAACTTCCTGTTCCTCGGCCGGCAGTACCTCTTCCCGGTCGCCCTCGAAGGGGCGTTGAAGCTGAAGGAGATCAGCTACGCCCACGCCGAGGGCTACCCGGCGGCCGAGATGAAGCACGGGCCGATCGCGCTGATCGACGAGGACACCCCGAGCGTCTTCCTGGCCCTGCGGGGGGCGATCTCGGACAAGGCGATGAGCAACCTGGAGGAGGTGAAGGCCCGCCGGGGGCCGGTGATCGCGGTGGCCACCGAGGGGGACGGGCACGTGGCGTCGAAGGCCGACGACGTGATCTTCGTGCCCGACGTGCCGGACTACCTCCAGCCGCTGGTGGCGGTCGTCCCGCTACAACTGCTGGCGTACCACATCGCCCGCCTCCGCGGGTGCGACGTGGACAAGCCGCGGAACCTGGCCAAGAGCGTGACCGTGGAGTGAACCGCCGGCCGGGGCCGGCCCGCCATCGCGGGTGGCCCGTGTCTTCTCCTCTCCCCTTGAGGGGAGAGGGTGGCCGACATCCCGCAGGGATGGAGGCCGGGTGAGGGGACGTGAGGCGCTTCCCTCCCCTCACCCGGTTTGCTCCGCTGCGCGTCGCAAACCACCCTCTCCCTCAAGGGGAGATAGAAAACCCCGGGCGATCGGGTTGCCCCGGCCGCGCCCGTCATGGTTGCCCTCGACCTAGCCCCGCCCTACGGGGCCGGCTACCGGGCTTGACACCGGCCGAGAAAGATGTGATGTTTTGTACAGTTTGGACGACCGGCGAGGGCACCTCGGCCGAGCGACTCCGAATGAGCCGTGGACGACGGACGGGCCGAGCATGATCGGGTAGGGCAATGCTCGGTGCATGACGCAAGCTATGATCATAAATCGGCTTCGGACGGGCAGAGCAGGTGAGCATGACGCGGTGGCCACCGACCAGCCGCCAAAAAAATGGTTGCAACTACAACTGTGACAATGACTTGCGTGATCAAAGCACGGCCGTGAAAAAAGAGGGGGGGAGGGGGTCACGCTCATGCTGCCCCCCGGCCGGTGCCCGATGCCTTGACGCACTTGGAGCTTGCGATGACCGACACCCTGGAAGCCCGCGTCCGGCGGCTGGCCGACGAGTCCGACTTCCTCCGCGACGTGGCCGCCGTCCGCCGCGACGGGGGGGTGCCGCTGGCCCTCGGGGACGCCCCGCTGCGGCCACTGTTTAAGCCGGAAATTGCCCTGCTCGAAGAGCAAGGGAACACGGCCCGGGACTGGGCGCGGGTGCGGGTGGCCGACGGGTTCAACCCCCGCCGGGTCCGCAACTGCGAGCTGTCGGGCGAGGTGGTGTTCGGGCGGTTCAACGAGTACGTCCCGCTGGCCAACGGCGTCGAGGTGGTAGCCGGGGTGTCGAACTCGGCCCTCGCCGACTGCGTGATCGGCCACAACGCCGTCGTGAAAGATGTCCGCCTGCTGGCCAATTACGTGGTCGGCGAGGGGGCGGTGGTGGCCGACTGCGGGCGGGTCGTCTGTTCCGCCGGGGCGACGTTCGGCAACGGCCGGCGGGTCCCGGTCGCCCTGGAGAGCGGCGGGCGGGAGATCGAGGTGTTCGCCGAGCTGGATGTCGAGCTGGCAACCCACGCGGCCCGGCCGCTCGACCGCCGGGGGGAACTCGACGGCTACCGCCGGGCCGTGGCCGAGTACCGCGACCGGGCGACGGCCGACCGGGGTGTGATCGGAGCGGGTGCCCGGGTCTGGAGCGTGCCGCGGCTGGAGGACGCCTACGTCGGCCCGGCGGCGCATGTGGACGGGGCCGAGTGCGTGGCCCGCTGTACCATCCTGAGCAGTCCGGACGAGCCGGCCGTGGTCGAGTCCGGCTCCGTCCTGACGGACTCGCTCGTCCAGTGGGGCTGCCGGGTGACCGGGATGGCGGTGGTCGAGTCGTCGGTGCTGGTCGAGTCGTCGAAGGTCGAGCGGCACGGGAAGGTGACGAACAGCGTGGTCGGGCCGAACACCGCCATCGGGGCCGGCGAGGTCAGCTCGTGCGTCCTCGGCCCGTTCGTCGGGGTGCACCACCAGTCGTTGCTCATCTCGACCCTCTGGCCGGGCGGCCGGGGGAACGTCGGGTACGGCGGGAACGTCGGTTCGAACCACACCAGCCGGGCCCCGGACCAGGAGTTGTGGGCCGGCGAGGGCGTCTTCTTCGGGCTCGGGGTGAGCGT
>JAIEQN010000369.1 GCA_019747685.1 Gemmataceae bacterium | reverse complement strand
GGGGCGCGCCCCGCCCGCTCTTCAAGGGCATTTCAGCGCGCCGGGGACGGCCGCGCTCCCAGGAACTGGGCCGCCGGCCCGAGCGGCAGCGGGGCCGGCGGGGGCGGCCCGGCCGGCCCGTCCGGCGGGGTCAGCACGACCAGGTGGTTGACCGTCAGGTCGGCCCGGCCGCGGAGGTTCAGGTCGGCCATCGCGCCCCGGAGCTTCGGCGGCAGCGCCGCCAGCAACGCCGGGTCGGCGACCAGCGGCTTCACCTGCATCCGCCCGAGGTTCGCCCAGACCGCCCCGTCCGGGTAGAACCGCACCTCCCCGGCGGCCAGTTCCACCTGGGTGTCGCCGTGTTGGCCGAAGACGTGGGACAGCCCGACCCGCCCGTGCTGGTACTCCAGCACCCCGCGGAGGTCGGACACGGGGTACGGGAAGAAGGTCGGGGTGACGCCCGGCCCGGCGAACTGGAACGCCAGCTTGAGGTCGGCGGCCGGGTCGAACGGCGGGCCGCCGTCGGCATCGGCCGGCCCCCGGTCGGTCACCTCCACGTCGGCCTCGAACCGGAGGGTGCCGCGGGGGGCCAGGGTGCTCCAGACGGCGTCCAACTTCATCCCCGCCAGGGCGTTGCGGAGGTCGTCGTCCACCCCACACCCGTCGCCGCCGATGTGCAGGACCAGCTTCCGGTCCCGGCCGCCAGGGGCCGGCCGCTTCGACCCGTGGACCCGGACCACCGCCGGGCCGTGGTGGGCGGTGAACTGGTCCAGCACGAGTTCGTCCCGGTCCGGCGCGGGCGGGTCGCCCGGCCGCGGCTCGACCGCCGCCACCCGGACCACCAGCCGGCCGCTCACCCGGTCGAGTTGGTACGGGAACCGGGTGTAGTTGACCGCCCCGTCCCGGATGTCCAGGCGGAACTCGTTCTCGCACAGGTTGACCCCGTGCCGCTGGGCGATCTGGGCCACGAAGTCGGCCCGGCCGGACGCCCGGAACTGGCGGACCAGCCCCGGGTACTTGCCCGGCAGGGCGGCGACCAACGCCTCGTCGAGCGGCACGTTCGACCCGCTGACCCGGAGGTCGATCCCCGGGTCCGGGCCGTCGCCGGTGACGGTGCCCTTGGCCGTCACCGTCTGGCCGGCCGCCTTCCCGAACAGGTCCACCTCGGTCGGGCCGTCGCCCCGGTGGGTGGCCGTCCGCCGGATGCGGCCGGACACCTCCTTCACCGGGTACGGGAACTTGGCGTAGACGACGCCGATGCCCTTCGGCCGGACCTCGACCTCCCGCCGCCACCCGCCGGCGTCCCGGGCGAATGAGTAGGAGAAGTCGGCCGCCCCGGCCGGGGCGAACAGCCGCTGCACCTTGCGGCCGAGGTCGCCGAAGCGGGCGTACAGGGCGTCGTCCAGCGGCACCCCGGCGGCGCCCAGGTCGAGCGCCTTGAGGTGGTTCTCGACCCGGGCCAGGGGGTCGGGCGACGATTCCGGCGAGCCCCGAGCGTGAGCGAGGGGAGTAGCTTCCTCCCCTCGCTCACGCTCGGGGCTCGCCCCGTCGGCCCGCGTCTCCAGCGACAGCGTCACCCGGGCCGGGCCGACCTTGGCCGTCGCCCCCTCGACCGTCACCCGCCCGTCGGCCACCCGGACCCGCCCGGCGATCCCCTCGGCCGGCCACGGCAGGTCCGGGTGGGTCAGCCGGCCGCCCTTCACCTCGGCCTTGATGTCGTGCCGCCAGGCCGCGGCGGTGTCCGGGGCGTAGGTCAGTTCGGCCTTGACGGCGGCGGTGGCGGCGAACCCGGCCAGGTGGGGGGCGGCCGCCGGGGCGAACCGCTCGGCCAGCACCCCGGCCGCCTCCCCGAGCGGGAAGAGGGGCAATTCCACCCGGACCGTGGCCCCGCGGGTGACCCGGTTCACCCGGGCGTCGACGGCCACCGGCCCGTACCCGCCAGCCGCCCCCTCGGCCCGGACCGACAGGAGCGGGAGCGGGTCGTTGATGAGCCGGAGCTGGCCGCCGGTCAGGGTCAGCGGCGGGAGCCCGCCGGGGGTGTGGTCGGTGACGGTCAGGGTCGCCCCGGTGGCCACGAACGTCGGGACCGGGCGGTCGGCCGGCCCGTCCCGGGCGACCCCGGCCACGTTCCACCGCCCGTCGGCCGACCGTTCCAGGTGCAGGGTCGGGTTTTCCAGTTCGACCTTGCGGATGACCAGCCGGCCGCGGTTCAAGCGTTCTTTATCCGGGTGGAGGACGGCGGACGGGACGACCACGAACGGCTTCGGGTCGCCCTTGCGGGTCAGTTGCAGGTCGGTGACGGCGATCCCGCCCAACAGCCGCATCCGGGCCGCCCCGACCCGGACCTCGGCCCCGTCGAACTGTTCCGCTAGGGCGGCCAGCACCTGCTCCCGGACCTTCTCCGGGCTGACCCAGGTGGCGGCCACCCAGCCGGCGGCGACCACCCCGGCCACCCCGGCCAGGATCAGCCCGCGGACGGCCCAGTTGCGAACCGACACCCGCATACCCGCCCCGGTGGGACCCGCCCGGACCACCCCGACGGCGGGGCGGAAGGCGGCGGGGTATAGCCGGGACGGCGGGGGCCGGTCAATTCCGAGTCCGCGGCCGCTCGCCGGGTCGGTCGGACTTCCGTCCCCAGCCCGCCGCGCGGTACAATCCGAATTGTCTCCCCTTTCGCCACCGAATCAGGTTCGTCCGATGAAAGCCCTCATCTTGGTCGCCGACGGGTTCGAGGACTTATCCCTCTTCCTGCCGTGGTATCGGCTGCGGGAGGAAGGGTTCGATGTCCACTTGGCCGGGCCGATGATGCACGCCGTCGCCGGGGCCCACGGGTACCGGGTCGAGCCGGACCTCCGCATCCACGAGGCCAACCCGGCCGAGTACGACCTGCTGGTCATCCCGGACGGCCCGGCGGTCGAGCGGCTGCGGCTGCGGGAGGAGGCCGTCGACGTGACCCGGACGTTCGCCCAGGACGGCGGCAGCCGGGTGGCGGCGGTCGGCCACGGGCCGCAGCTCTTGATCAGCGCCGGGGTGCTGGACAACCGGGCCGTCACCTGCGACCCGGGCATCCGGGACGACGTGCGGGCGGCCGGGGCGAACTACCGGGACGAGGCCGTCGTCCGGGACGGGAACCTCCTGACCGCCCGCGGCCCGGACGACCTGCCGGCCTTCTGCCGGCGGCTGGTGGCGACGCTGGCCAGCCGAGTCTGAAAGTCGCAAGTCGTCGAGTCGAAAACGCCGGCCCGTACAGGGTTTCGACTCGACGACTTGCGACTCGACGACTTTCGACTCGATGAAAGAAACCGACCCCCCTCCCGGCGGGTAGAATACCCGTCCGCCGGCCCGGGCTCGCCGGGCCGGACCTACCCGCGAAAGGACCCCGCCGCATGCCCCGCCTCGGCCTCGCCGCCGCGCTCGCCCTGGCCCTGGCCCCCGCCGCCCGGGCCGCCGAACCCGACAAGCTCCTGCCGGCCGACGCCGACACCGTCATCTCGGTGAACGTCAAGCAGGTCCTCGGGTCGGAGATCGTCAAGCAGTACGCCCTCGGCCAGATCAAGGAC
>JAIEQN010000800.1 GCA_019747685.1 Gemmataceae bacterium | reverse complement strand
CGCGACCGGCGCCGGCTCGCCCTCGGCTTCCGCCGGCTCGCCGCCCTCGGCCGGGGGCGACCCGTCGGCCGGCCCCTTCTTCTTCCGCCGGCGGCGACGCCGCCGCTTCCGACCCGTCCCGGGTTGCCCCTCGTCCGACTGGCCGTCGCCGTTCTCGGCCCCCTCGGCGTCGCCGCCGGCCTCGTCCACTTCGCCGGCGTCGGCCTCGGCACCCTCGTCGTCGGCGAACGGCTCGGCCTCGGGCAGTTCGCCCTCGGCGTCGGCGTCATCGGTCCGGGCGGGCGACTTGCTGACCCCGAGTTCGCGGTTCAGTTCGTCCCAGTCGTCGGATTCGGTCATGGCGTGGGTTCGGTTCCGCGGGCGGGTTGAATCCCGTTATCCTATCGCGCCGGCCCCGGCCGGCACCGCCCACTCCCGGGCCGCCCACGCCAAACCGACTTCGACCACCCGGTCCCCCGGCTCGGCCCCCCACCCGGCGGTCAGGGCGGCGGCCGGGGCTTCGTCGGCCGGCAGGTCGTCCTTCGGGACGAGGTACACGTCGGCCGGCCACCCACCGACTAGTTGCCCGGCGACCGCCTCCCAGGGGTCCGGCGGGGGCGGCAGCCCGGGCAGTAGCCGGGCCAACAGGCCGGCAACGGCATCATCCAAACAGGCCCGCGGCGGGAGCAGGTAGAAGGTGGCCATCGGCGGCTCCGAGGTGGGCGGACCACGGAGTATCGGACCGCTGTGGACGCCACCGGCCTGGCCCGTTTTCCATGAGTCCATTGGCGCCGAAAGCCGGCCGGCGCCACCCGCACGACCGTCACGCCAGGCACTTGGCCACGGCCGCCCGGAACCGTCGTTCGATCGCCTCCCGGGCGACGTTCCGGCCGCCGGCCACCACCCGCCGGCCCCGGACCCAGACGCTCTCGACCGCGTTCGACCGGGCGGCGAAGACCCACCCGTCGAGGAGAGCATCACCACCCCGGCCGACGAACGCGACGTGATCGGGGGCGAGCGCCACGAGGTCGGCCGGCTGCCCGACCGCCAGCCCGCCGGCCGCGACCCCGAGGGCCTGCGATCCGCCCCGGTAGGCGGCTTCGAACACCGCCCGGCCGGTGGACGGGTAATCGGCCGACGCCAGGACATTCCGCCGGCGGGCGGTCAGCCGCTGGGTATATTCGAGCTGCCGCAGCTCCCCGGCCGCATCGATCAGGACGTTCGAGTCCGTCCCCACCCCGAACCGCCCGCCGGCGTCGAGGAAGGATCGCGCGCCGAACACCCCGTCGCCCAGGTTGGCCTCGGTGATCGGGCAAAGCCCAGCCACCGCCCCACGAGATGCGATCCCGGCTCGCTCGGTCGGGGTGGTGTGGGTCGCGTGGATCAGGCACCAGCGGGCATCAACGGGCTGATGGTCCAGTAGCCACTCGACCGGCCGGCGGCCGGACCAAGCGAGGCATTCGTCCACCTCGCGGGTCTGCTCGGCGGCGTGAATGTGAACCAGGCCGCCGGCGGCGAGCGGTACCACCGCCCGCAGTTCGTCCGGCGTGACCGCCCGCAGGCTGTGTGGGGCGACCCCGACCACCGCCCCCGGCAGCCCGGCGACCGCCTGGCGGGAGGCGTCCACCAGCCGGGTGAAGCCGTCGGGGGTGGTGACAAACCGGCGTTGGCCGTGCGTCGGCGGGAGACCGCTGAAGTTGGCGTGGGCGTAGAAGGTCGGCAGCAGGGTCAGCCCGATGCCGGTGGCGGCGGCCGCGGCCGCGACCCGGGCCGCCATCTCGGCGATGTCGGCGTAGGGTCGGCCGGCCGGGTCGTGGTGCAGGTAGTGGAACTCGCCGACCCGGGTGAAGCCGGTTTCGAGCATCTCGGCGAACGCCTGGGCGGCGACCGCCTCGACATCCTCCGGCCCGAGCCGGTCGACGAACCGGTACATCGCCTCCCGCCAGGTCCAGAAGTTGTCATCCGCCGATCCGCCGTGCCGCTCGGCCAGTCCCGCCATCGCCCGCTGGAAGGTGTGGCTGTGCAGGTTCGGCAGGCCGGGCACGGCCGGGCCGTGGCGGTCGTCGGCGGGGTCCGGTTCGACGCCCGTTTCGACTTGCGTGATGAGCCCGTCGGCCACGGTCAGCCGGACGCGCTCGGCCCATCCGCCGGGCAAGAGAGCGGACGTGAACCAGAGGGCCGGCATCGCATGTCTCCCCTGCGGTTTCATGTATAGTCATCTTCACGGCGGTAGTCGGTCCGGCCGGAGGGTGGCCCGATGCGGTGCGACCGAATCTGGTCCGACGCCCGGCTGCTGACCCTGGCCGCGGACCGGCCGGACCTCGGCGTTGTCGAGGACGGCTTCGTCGCGGCGAAGGACGGCCGCATCGTCTACGCCGGGCCGGCGGACGACGCCCCGGCACTCGACGCCCCGGACCGCATCTCACTCGACGGCCGGTGGGTCACGCCCGGCCTGATCGACTGCCACACGCATCTGGTGTACGCCGGCGACCGGGCCGACGAGTTCGAGCGGCGGCTGGCCGGGGCCACCTACGAGGAGATCGCCCGGGCCGGCGGCGGCATCCTGTCCACCGTCCGGGCGACCCGGGCCGCGACGGAAGAGGCGATCGTCTCCGCCACCCTGCGGCGGCTCGACGCCCTCCTCGCCGAGGGCGTCGCCACGGTCGAAATCAAGTCCGGGTACGGGCTCGACCGCGACACCGAGCTGCGGCAACTGCGGGCGGCGAAAGCCCTGGCCCGACACCGCCAGGTGGAGGTTCACACGACCTACCTCGGGGCCCACGCCCTGCCGCCGGAGTTCGCCGCCGGCCGGGCCGGGTATCTCGACCTCGTGTGCGACGAGATGATCCCGCGGATCGCCACCGACGGGCTGGCCGGGGCGGTGGACGTGTTCTCTGAGCGGATCGCCTTCACGCCGGCGGAGGCCGAACGGGTCTTTGCCGCGGCCCGGGCCGCCGGGCTGGCGCGGAAGGTTCACGCCGACCAGCTCACCGACGGCGGCGGGGCGGCCCTGGCCGCCCGGTACGGGGCGCTCTCCGCCGACCACCTGGAGTACACGTCCGAGGCCGGGGTCGCCGCGATGGCCGCGGCCGGCACGGTCGCGGTGCTGCTCCCCGGGGCGTACTACTTCCTCCGCGAAACCCAGGCCCCGCCGGTCGCCCACTTCCGCCGGCTCGGGGTGCCGATGGCCGTCGCCACCGACTCCAACCCCGGGTCGTCGCCGCTCACCTCGCTGCTGTTGGCCATGAACCTGGCCGCCACCCTGTTCCGGCTGACGGTCGATGAGTGTCTGGCCGGCGTCACCCGGGAGGCGGCCCGGGCCCTCGGCATTCTGGACAGTGCCGGCACGTTGGAGCCGGGCAAGGTCTGCGACCTGGCCGTTTGGGACATCGAGCGGCCCGCGGAACTGGTCTACCGGATCGGGTTCAATCCCCTGTACCGCCGGGTCTGGAGGGGCGTATGGCCGACACCCTGATCCGGCCCGGCGGGATGGCCCTGGCCGACTGCCGGGCGGTCTACCGCGGCGGCGGCTGCCGGCTCGACCCGGCCGC
>JAIEQN010000703.1 GCA_019747685.1 Gemmataceae bacterium | reverse complement strand
GGCCTGGGTGTGCGATCGCCGGAGGCCTGGGTGTGCGATCGCCGGAGGCCTGGGTGTGCGATCGCCGGAGGCCTGGGTGTGCGATCGCCGGAGGCCTGGGGCGGCGGACGAGCCAAACGCATTGACCCTGAAAGGGTCGTTCCGGGCGGCGCGGGAAACAAACCCGGGCCTTCGACCCGGGCTGATGGAACCGGCCCGGCGGGCCGGAACCGGGTGGAATCCAACCGCCGACGCCCACGACCGACCTTGAGCAGTCCGCCGCTACATGATATTGTGTACACATCGACAACCGGGTGGGCCGAACCCACCGGTTGCCGGACCATGAGGGCAACGACCGTGACCTCTCCTGGTGCCACTCTGTCGGTTCAGGTGACCGAGTCGGCGGAACTGGGGAGCATGACCGGGTCCGGTACTGCTCGTGTCGGGACGAAAGTCGCACATCGGCAACGGGTTCGGACGCAAATACGGGTCGGGCATGACAGGCCGGTCGTGCTGGCGACCCCGGTAAATCAGACGTAAGTCTTGTGTGCGAAGTGGGTTCGGACGGCGTAGTGGTCGGCATGAAAAAAGAGGGGGGAGGGGGGGTTATGGGTCACTTCCTGGGGCGGATTCGCCCGAACCCCGATGGAGGACTAACCATGCGCCGCCTCGGGATCGCCGTCGCCATGACCGGGTGTGGCGTGGTCATGCTGGCCCTGCCCGCCTGCTCCCGCAGCCCATCGGCGGTGGTCGTCCCGGCCGAGCAGCCGGAGCCGGCCGCCGACATGGGGGGCGGCTTCTTCCAGGACCGGACGCCGGGATCGGGGATCGACCACACCTACCGCAACGGCGAGGAGTCCGGGCAGGCGGCCATCCTGGAATCGCTCGGCGGCGGGGTCGGGCTGATCGACTACGACCGGGACGGCCGGCTGGACATCTTCCTCACCGGCGGGGGCGACTTCGCCGGGCCGAACAAGACGGACATCGTCGGCCGGCCGTGCAAGCTGTACCGGAACCTCGGCAACTGGAGGTTCGAGGACGTGACGGCGAAGGTGGGGCTGGCGGCCGGGGCGCCGTTCTACACCCACGGGGCGGCCGTCGCCGACGCCGATAACGACGGCTGGCCGGACCTGCTGGTGACCGGCTGGGGCCGGCTGGCCCTGTGGCACAACGAGCCGGACGGGCAGGGCGGCCGGCGGTTCGTGGACGTGACCCAGAAGGCGGGGTTGACCGACACCCTCTGGAGTTCGAGCGCCGCCTGGGCCGACTTCGACGGGGACGGCTTCGCGGACCTGTACGTCTGCCACTACGTGGACTGGTCGTGGGCCAACAACCCGCCGTGCCTGGACTACAAGGACTCGAAGGTGCGGGACGTGTGCCCGCCGAGGCAGTTCAAGGGGCTGCCGCACACGGTCTACCGCAACCGCGGCGACGGCACCTTCGAGGACGTGAGCAAAACGGCCGGGCTGCGGCCGGACGGCAAGGGCCTCGGGGTGATCGTGGTGGACGTGGACGGGGACGGCAAGCCGGACGTGTACGTTGCCAACGACACGGTCGAGAACTTCCTGTACCTGAACCGGAGTTCGCCCGGGAAGGTGCGGTTCGAGGAGGCCGGCCGGCGGTCCGGGACGGCCCTGGACGACGGCGGGGTGCCGAACGGGAGCATGGGGTTGGCGGCCGCCGACTACGACGGGACCGGGCGGTTCTCGCTGTTCGTGGCCAACTACCAGCACGAGGCCCACGCCCTGTACCGCAACCGCGGGGCCGGGCAGTTCGTGTTCGCCAGCCGGTCGGCCGGGGTCACCGCCATCGGGCTGGTGTACGTCGGGTTCGGGTCGTGGTTCGTGGACTACGACCGGGACGGGGCCGAGGACATCGTGGTCAGCAACGGGCACGTCGTCCACGTCCCGCCGCCGCCGGGCGAGGTCAAGCAGCTGCCGGTGCTGTTCCGCAACCTCCGCACGCCCGGGCAGGAGCCGTACCAGGTGCGGTTCGCCAACGTCGCCGCCGAGGCCGGGCCGTACTTCCGGTCGAAGCACTGCGGCCGGGGGCTGGCGGCCGGCGACCTGGACAACGACGGCCGCCCGGATCTCGTCGTCAGCCACCAGAACGAGCCGGCCGTGGTCCTGCAAAACGTCCTGGACAACGGAAACCACTGGCTCGGGGTGCGGCTGACGGGTGCCCCGTACCGGGACGCCGTCGGGGCGGTGCTGACCTACGAGGCCGGCGGGCAGAAGCTGGTCCGGACGGTCCTCGGCGGCGGCAGCTACCTGTCGGCGTCCGACCCACGTGTCCTGTTCGGGCTGGGCCAGAACGCCGGCCCCGGGAAGCTGACCGTCCGCTGGCCGTCCGGCCGGGAGCAGGTGTTCGACGGGCTGGCGACCGACCGGTACTGGGACCTGACCGAGGGGCAGATGGCCGCGGAAGAAGGAAAACGGTAAAGGGAAAAAGGCGAAATGGAAGGCCCACGTACCGTTGGCTTGTCCCCCTCGCCTCCCGCCGTTGGCCGGCGGCGGTGGGTGTTCGTTGGGCTGGCCCTCTTGGCCGTCGCGGCCGGCGGCCTCGGCTGGTGGTGGGCCGCCCGGCCCCGGCCGGCCCCCGACCCGACCCTGGCCCGGCTGGGCGAGGCCAAAGCGGCACTCGCCGCCGCCCACTTCCCGGAAGCCCGGGACCACCTCCGGGCCGTCCTCGACGACTGGCCGCTCGACGCCGAGACGCACTTCCTGCTCGCCCAAACCTCTCGCCGGGACGACGACCTCCCCATCTGGGACTACCACCTGCGGGCCGCCGCCCGGCTCCAGTGGCCGGCCGACGAGGTCGAGCGGGAGCAGCTCCTCGCCCGCATCCAGGCCGGCGACCTCCGCCGGGCCGACTCGCTCCCCCCCGCGGCCGACCCGGACGCCGACGTGCTCGTCACCGAGGCCCTGGCCAAGGGCTGCCTCGCCGCCTTCCGGCTGGACGAACTCCTGGCCGTCACGAAGGACTGGGCCGACCGCCGGCCGAACGACTGGCAGCCGTACTTCCTCCGCGGCCAGGGGTACGCCTACGGCCGGCTCCTGAACCGGGCGGCCGACGAGTACCGGGCCGTCCTCGCCCGCTACCCCGGCCACCCGACGGCCCGGGTCCGGCTCGGCTCGGCCCTGATGGTGGACGGGCTGTACGACCCCGCCCGGGCCGAGTTCGAGACCTTCCTGACCACCAACCCGCACCACCCCGAGGCCCTGGTCGGGCTGGCCAACTGCCAGATCAACCTGGCCCAGCCGGACGCCGCCCGGGCCACCCTCGACCGGCTCTTCGCCGCCGCCCCGGACCACCCCGGCGGGTGCTACCTGCGGGCCCAGCTCGACGCCCCGACCGACCCGGCGGCCGCCCTGGACTGGCTGCGGCGGGCCGAGAAGCGGGCCCCCCACGAGACCGACATCACCAACGCCCTGGTCCGGGTGCTGACCCAGCTCGGCCGGGCCGACGAGGCCGCCCGCTACCAGAAGCGGCTCGACGACCTGCGGGCCGACCTGCTCCGGCTCGACGACCTCCGCCGGGCCGTCCGC
>JAIEQN010000723.1 GCA_019747685.1 Gemmataceae bacterium | reverse complement strand
GCTTGACCGCCACCCGCCGCCGGACCGGGTCCGTCTGGTCGGCCATGAAGACGGTCCCCATCCCGCCCTCGCCGATCCGCTCCAGGAGTTTGTACCGGCCGGCGACCACCGCCCCGGCCACGTCCGCCGGCGGCGGCTGGTACGCGGTCGAGTCCCCGCCGGGGAAGGTATGGGTGCGGTCGTCCGGCAGGTCGTGGGTCTCGTCCCCCTCACCCGGCGGCCTTCGGCCGCCACCCTCTCCCGCATGGGGAGAGGGTTGGAAGGCGGCCGGGTGGGGTTCGGCCAGGAAGTCGCCGGCCGCGGCGTGGGCGGCCAGCAGCGTCTCGACCGCCTGCCGGAGGGCGGCATCCCCGCCGCACTCCCGGTCGAGCAGGGCTTCCCGGGCGGCCGGGTCGGAAACCTCGATCGCCTGAAGGAATACGGCGTTCGCGCGGGGGTTCCAGTCGGCCATGTCGGCACCTGGGAATGGGGCGGCGGGGTCGCGTCACCCCACCTGGCGTAATCCGCACCCGAGCTGCACGGAGATTTTGGAAGTTTTTCACCGCGGAGGGTGCCGGGAGAGCGGAGTAGGGTGTGTCGAGGTTCCCGGAGGGACCCGATGACGCACCGCGCGCCGCCCGGTGCGTCGTCGCCGGACTCCGTCCGGCTCGACACACCCTACAAGGACGGGCCCTCCCCGCCCCGCAGCCGGCGGTAGAGCCAAGCCCGGGCGACCGCCCACAGCCCGTCGGCCTGCCGGCGGGTCAGCCCGAGCAGGGCGGCCGCGTCGGCGTGGGTGAACCCGGAGAAGTACCGCAGCTTGACCAGCTCGGCGGCCGCCGGGTCGTGCCGATCGAGGTCGGCCAGGGCCTCGTCCAGGGCCAGCAGGTCGGAGTCCGGGTCGGCGCCGGCCACGTCCGGCAGGTCCGCCCGGAGCCGATCGCCGCCCCGCTTGGCGGCCCGCTTGGCCCGGGCGTGGTCGACCAGGATGCGGCGCATCGCCTCGGCCGCCGCCCGGAAGAACCCGGACCGCGACCCGAACGACGCCGCCCCGAGCCGGAGGTAGGCTTCGTGGACCAGGGCCGTCGCGTCCAGGGTGTGGCCGGCCGGTTCGGCCGCCAACTTGGCCGCCGCCAGCCGCCGCAGCTCGGCGTACACCGCCGGGAACGGGTCGGACATGCCCCGACTGTACGGCCCCCGCCGGGCCGGTGCAACCGGTCGGCCCGGCAACCGAGCTTGTGGGATTCGGAGAATACTGATATTTTGTACACAGGCCGTTCCGGAGCCGGTCCGGGCCGCCGGGGGGTGACGAGCGTGGCGGGTAACGGTATTGCTCGGGCCGGGATGGAAGTCGCTCGGGTTCAACGAGTTGGGACTGAAAATCGGGCCGAGCGCGACAGCCTGACCGCGGAGAACGGTGGTCCTGAATGGGCGGAAGTGTTTGTCAGATCAGGGTTTCGGCCAGAATGGCTGCGGCCGCGAAAAAACAGGGGGGGAGGGGGGGTCCATGGTCCCGAACGCCGCGTTACTCGGCCAGCGGCAGCCACTCGGGCACGTCGAAACGGCTGTGGGGGTTGGTAGTTGGGTCGAGGAGTGCGGCCTCATAGGGCGGCCGGCAGGCCTCCAGGAAGGCATGCAAGTCCTTGACCGACCAGTATCCCTGTTCCCGGCAGACGAGCAGATCGGTCGCGGCCCCTGGCACAGCCACCACCTCGGCCCCCGGCACCGCCCGCCGGAACAGCTCCCCGTACCGCCGCCCGGCCTCGGTATCCGGGACCGCCACCAGCGCCCGCTCGTCGGCCGCCGGGCCGTCCGCCGGGGCCGCCCGCCGGTGGTCGTCGGCCATCCGCCCGGGGGCGTCGGCCCCGGCCGCCAGCTCCACCTCGGCCACGTCCGCCGCCGGCAACAGGTCCGCCAGGAAGGCCGTCGTCTGGTCGGCCAGCGGCCCCATCAGGGTGTGGGCCAGGTCCGACCCGCCGGAACAGAGCTGCACCAGCCCGCCGCCCGGTCCCAGGACGAGCTTTCCCAACACCCCGTCGAGCCGGGCGATGTCCGCCGGCCGGACCGACATCAACAACCGCAGGACCGCCCGGTCGGGGGTGCGCTCGCCGCCCGGCAGCACCACCCGGACCGGACCGGCCGGCGGCGGGGTCGGTTCGATGATCTCGTCGGCCAGGGTGTCGGCCCCGGGGTCGGCCGACCCGTCGGCGTCGTCGCCCAGCAGCAGCCGCAGCCGGGTCCGGCACCCGGCCAGGTCCCGCAACCGGTCCTCGACCTTCGCCCGGACGGCCCGGTAGAACTTGGCGGTGGCGTCGAGCCGGTCCTCGTCCAGCCGGAGCCGGGCGAACTCGCGGAGCTGGTCGAGGAAGTGGCGGGCCGCCCGCCCGGCCGACCGCCCGCCGAGGAAGCTGAACGCCCCGCTCCCGGCCCGGCAGGCGTCGACGGCGGCCTGCACGTCGGCCCGGGCCTGGCGGCAGCGGGGGGCGAACGCCCGGACGGCGTCCTCGGCCTTGGCCGCGAAGGCGTCACATACTGCCGCCAGTTGGGACAGCCCGGCCTCGACCGCGGCCAGCCGCCGGCCCGGGGCGTCGGCCAGCGGGGCGGCCAGGGCGGCGAACTCGTTCCCCCACCGCTCGGCGGCTTTCGCAATCCCGGCGTCCAGCGGCTTGCCCACCCGCCCCCGGCAGACCGAGCTGTCCGCCGGGCCGGCCGGGCGGAGGCCGATCAGCTCCCGCCCCTGGTCCCAGGCGGCCTCGGCCCACGCCCCCGGGTCGTACGACCGGGACGGGTTGTCGAGCTGGCCCTCCAGCCCCCGCAGCCACCGCTCGACCTGGTTGGCCGCCCCGCCCTCCGGGCCGCGGGGGGTGTCCCGGTCGACCAGCTTGCGGACCTCGTCCGGGGCGAACCGGCGGTCGGCCCGGACCCGCCCGGCGAGGTCGTCGGCCGCGGCCGGGTCGTGCGGCTCGCCGGGTACACACCACTCGCGGACGAGCCGGCCGCACAGGGCGTGGGCGGCCGCCCGCAGGAGCAGCCCGCGGGGGAACCAGACGCCGAACGCCCCGAACCCGCGGAACGGCGTCCGCCCCGGAGATGGCGGGACCGCCCGGAGGGTGTCCAGGGCCGGGCCGAGCGGGGTCAGGAGGTCGTGGGCCACATACGCGGCCAGCCGGGCCAGCCCGTCCCGGAACGCCCCGGAGGTCCGCTCCGGCAGCGGCAGGAGGTACATCCCGGTGTACGGCCGGGCCGGGCCGCCGGGGGTCGACCCGTCCGGGTCCGGGGGCGGGTCGGGCAGCCGGGCCTCGGGGTCGGCCGCGTGGTTCAGCTCGGCCAGGGCGGCGTACAGGTTGGCCCGCTCCCAGTCGGCGGACCGGGCGTCGTTCGGGGCGCCGGCGGCCAGGAACAGGGTGACCGGGGCGGCCGGGGCGTTGAGCCGGGCCAGCACCCGGCGGGTCACCCGGCCGAGGTCGGCGAGCATCCCGCCGGACCCGCCGGCCCCGGCCGCGAACACGTACACCCGGGGCGGCCCGCCGCCGACCGGC
>JAIEQN010000337.1 GCA_019747685.1 Gemmataceae bacterium | reverse complement strand
TGCTTGGCCAGCCCGAGGGCGTTGTGCGTCCCGAGCGACCCGACCTTGAGCGTCTGGATCGGGTATTCGAGGTAGTCGACCGGGCTGGCCGGGCTGGCGAAGTGGAGGACGTTGTCCAGCCGGTCCTTCACCTTGAGCGGGTTGGAGATGTCGTGGCCGACGAACCGGAACCGGGGGTCGGCCCGGAACGGGTCGAGGTTCTCCAGGCTGCCGGTGATCAGGTTGTCGACGGCGACGACGTGGTGGCCCTCGGCCAGGAACCGCTCGCACAGGTGCGAGCCGATGAACCCGGCCCCGCCGGTAATGAGGGTGCGCATGGGGACTTTGCCCGGGAACGGGGGCGGGCCCCCGGGTTTCGGAGGCCCGCTCGTGTTATAGCACCGGGGACCAGGGCTACTTCTCCGGCGGCTTCGGGCGCACGGTCAGCACGACCGGCGACCCGGTGATCCACTGGTCACCCGTGCCCCAGGACGCAAAGATCAGGTACACCCCCGGCTCGGTCGGGGTGAAGACGAATTCGATCCCCTTCCACCCCCCCCGGTGGACCGTGTAGTTGAGGGCAGGGGTGACGACGGCCCAGCAGGGCAGAACGCCGAACAGGCTGTCGTCGCACCGCACGACCTCGTAGAGGTCGTACTCCAGGTTGGTCAGCCGGCCGAGCTTGTCGTACTTGCCGATCCGGACCGCCTCATGGTGGAGTCCGCCAAACTCCAACCCGGTTCGCTTGGGGATTAGCTCCTGCAAACGGACGGTGTCGCCGGCGTAGACTTTCGACTTGTCGAGCCGCAGCTCGATCTCCAGAGCCGGTCCGGGCGGAAGGAACGCGGACACGGCTGCCGCGAGGACGGCCACCGAACACGCCGGCATGATGACCTCCGTAGTGGTTGGACCGCCGGCCGTCGTCTACCGGCCCGACGGGCGAAGGGTGGCCGCACCTTAGACCTTCCAGCCCTGCCCTTTCATCACCAGGTCAGCGTAGACCGTATAGTGCCCGAGAAACCAGGCGGCCTGGGCCGCCACGTTGTTGCCGTGGTCCGTTTCGGAGTCGTACTGCTTCTGAACCAGAAACACGATATCGTTCCACTTTTTCATGAAGGCGTTGCCCTTGCTCACGTAATCGGCCCTGGCCTTTGCCAGCGCCGCGTCGCGGGCCTTGAAGTTCGGATCATTGAGGGCATCGCCTTGTACCGAGACCGTGGCCGTGATCGACAGATCGGGCACGTTCCCGGCCGCCTTAAGGGCGATGTACTCCGAGATACGGAGGTGGAGCCGCTCGTGCTCGAGCAGTTCGTCACTTTCCTGACCGCGGACGACGAACGACTTGTCCCGGACGAGGACGGCCCGGGGCGTCACCTTGCCATCGACCTTGATCCGGGCCTCCGCGGTCGCTTTGAAGTTGCTGTCTCTGGTGGTGACGACGGTCTCGGTCTCACCCCGCTCAAGCACGTTCTGAATGGTCGTGCCCGCGGACCATTGCGACGAGGGGACCTTAGGGTAGTCGTCCCACGTAAGCGTGTCCGCGGTGGGCGGCGCGGGGGGTGCGGCCGCCGCGCCGACCGGGGAGGTGGACCCGGCCGATGCCGTGCCCGACGACCCACCCCCGTTACCGTCGAGGTAAGTCGTCTCAGTCACGTCCCGGGTCGTCCGGGTCGTACGCTCCAGGCCGACAGACCCGTCCCTAGACACGCTCGGGGCGTACTGAGCATCCCCGAGGTACTCGGCCTTGACCGGGTGCTGGCCGAGCGACGGCCCCGGCAGGGTAAGCCGAGCCGTACCCGTGGCGTCAAGGGTGGCCGCCCCGACGACGGCGCCGTCGTAGTAGAACCTGACCGAGCCGGTCGGTCTGGTAATCGCCATCGTCCCCACGGTGGTCGGGGCGACCAGGCCGCCACCGACCGAGGCGGTAAGCGTCACGCTCGTCGGGGTGTCGCTGTTGATGGGCCAGGTGAGGGTCGGCGTGATCGTCGTTCTGGACGGCATGAGGGCGGTGGCGACCACCCCGGGCGCGGAGCCCGGCGACAACCCGCTGGGGAGCCACCGCTGGTCCAGGCCCTCGACCTGAAGGCGCGTCCGAAACTTGCCCACGTGTTGATCGTCCTGATGCTAAGGCGCTGGCGAGAAGAATAAGTCTGCGGGCTAGGTCGGCAAGACGGGCGAGTTTGTAATTTACGCTCACGCCGGTCGGCGGTCAACCCGTACTGGCCAAAGATTCAGGTCAACAGGTCGGGGGTTCAACTCGGGGTCGCCGTCGCCGCTCCCACTCTGCTACCATCCATACCGTCGCCACCCACGGGCGGGGCCGCCATGCCGGGCCGGACGCTACTGGTCGGACTCGTGGTCGCGGCATCCGGGGGCTTACGCCCCCCGCTCGCCGCTGCGGCCGAGCCGGTGCGGCTCGGGGGCGACCGGTTCCGGGCCGGCGGGCCGGTCGCCGAGCTGGTCTTCTCGGCCGACGCCGGCGAACTGACCTCCTGGGTGCCGGTCGGGCCGGGAACGGCCCGCCGGGCGACCTGGGACGCCGCCACCGGCCGGCTATTGCGGACCGCCGACGAGCCGGCCGGGCCGCGGGTCCGGCGGGCGCCGACCTCGTACCCGGACGGCCCCCGGGGCGTGGTGATCGGCCCGGACGGGGTGGCCGTCGTCCGCGACTTCGCCACCGGCCGGGAGGTGGCCCGGCTGGCCGGCCATTACACCCGCGTGACCGCCGCCGCGGTGTCGCCGGACGGCAAGCGGCTGGCCACCGCCTCGGCCGACGGCCTCATCCGGGTGTGGGACGCCGAGACCTTCCGGCCGCTGGTCGAACCCGAGGGTCACGCCGGGGCCGTTCGCGCCATCGAGGTGTCGCCGGACGGCCGGCTGGCAATCAGCACCGGTCGTGACGGCACGGCCCGGGTCTGGGACCTCGCGGCCGGCCGGGAGGTGCGGGTCTTCCCAACGGCCGGCGGCGGAATTGCGACGTTCTCCCCGGACGGGATGGCGGTCCGGGTGCCCGAAGCCGACCGGGTGACGGCCCGCGACCCGGTGACCGGGCAGGAGGTCATCCCGCCGGTCGGTCCGGCGGCCGACCCGCTCGCCCTACCGACCTGGCTACTGGGGCAACTCGGGGTCTGCGTGGCCGTGTCGCCGGACGGCCGGTCGGTGGCGGTCGGCACCCGGGACGGGGCCGTCGACCTGTACGAGGTGGCGACCGGACAGGTCCGCCGGCGGCTGGTGGCGGCACAGGCAGGAATGCCCGTGCCACCAAGACTCGAACCGGTGGCACGGGCATTCCTGCCTGTGCGAGACCTCGCCTTCACCCCGGACGGGGCGCGGCTGCTGTGTGCGGGGACGGACCACGCCGTCTTGGTCTGGCCGGTGCGCGTCCAGGACGTGCCGCTGCCGGCCGAGTTGAGGCGGGAGACGAGTGCCGCCCTGCTGTGGGATCGCATGACCACGGGCGACGCCGCGGCCGCGTACCTGGCGATGGCCCGGCTGGCGGCCGACCCGCCGGCGGTCCGGGCGATGGCCCGGCGGCGGC
>JAIEQN010000129.1 GCA_019747685.1 Gemmataceae bacterium | reverse complement strand
TCCGGGTCCTCCGGCGAGGCGGGCGTCCTCACCGCCCGTTGTACCCGGACCCGATTTACGAGACAGACCCTAGGCCGCCGACGGGTGCAGGCCGACCGGAAACCCGCCGGCGACCGCCCTTACCACCGTGTACGGAGTCAGCACCCGGACCCGGACAAAATTCCGGCGGGGTAAGCGAGGCCCGTACCCGTCGAACGACCACGCCCGCAATCCGTCGGGCAGGACGAGCACCGGAACTTCATCGCCCGGTAACGCGACCATCACGCCGGCCGGCAGGTCGGCCAGATCGGCCACGAAGGTCCGCCGGCGGCGGCCGTCGAGCCGGTCGGCGTGGAGCGCCGCATCCATCACGCCGGCCGACGGTTCCGGCGACCCGGCCAGGCCCGGGTTGCCGGCCGCCCAGTGGTGACGAAAGAGCAAGTAGCGTTCCCGCTGGCACTCGGCACACGGCCGGTGGCCGGCGGCCAGGCCGGTCGCCTCGTCGAGGAAAAAGAGTTCCGTGTATCGACCGGGAGACATCACCGGCCGCCGGCGGTTGCGGAACTGTAACAGGCAGACGATCCACCGTTTGCCGACGAACGACGCGCGGATTCGGCGGTCGGCATCGTGGAGGCAGCCGCGGTTGCCCATCAGGGTGCCGCGGGCCGACGTGGCGACCAGTTCGCCGAACGGGTTGGCGTGGTTTTGGAGGGGCATGCGAACCCCGACGGTGGCGTCGGCCCCGGTTCTCACCCTCTCCCCTTGAGGGAGAGGGTCGCCCCGCGCCAGCGGGGCGGGGTGAGGGGAGTTAGCCTTCGCCCTCCGGACGGGTAGCCGGTGTTCCCCTCACCCGCTGCCCTGCGGGCGGCTGCCCTCTCCCTCAAGGGGAGCGGGCGGAAGACCCGAGCAACGCCGACCCCCCTGCTCGCGGGGGTTCACCGCTCCCGGCCGGGCGATGTCGCCGTACCAGAGGTCCAGCCCCTCCCGGGTCCGGCCGGCGGCCGGGTTGCGGAGCCAGAACAGGAGGAGGCGGGCGAACTGCCGGACGGTAACGACATCCAGCTTCCGCCCGGACGTGACCACCTCCACCCCCGGCACGACGAACCGCCCGACCCGCTTGAGCCGGCGGATGAACTCCAACTCTTCCGACGCGAACAGGTCCTCCGGGAATCCGCCCGACGCCCGGTAGGCGGCCGCCGAGCAGAACAGGAAGCACCCGCCGGTCGCCCGGGCGAGCCGGAAGCCGAGGATCATGAACGGGTAGACGAACCGCCACCCCAGGGGCAGCGGGCGGTCGAACCGGGGCAGGCAGCCGCCGCCGGCCGCCCCGTTGCGGACGACCCGCAGCCCGGCCCGGACGGCCGCCGGGTCGGCCAGGGTGTCGGCGTCGACGAAGAACAGGATGTCGCCCCGGGCGGCCCGTGCCCCGGCGTTGCGGGTGGCGGCGATCTGCCGGTGGTTCACCCGTACGACCCGGGCACCGTGTTCGGCGGCGATTTTCCCGGTCCGGTCGGTGGAGGCGTCGTCCACCACGACCACCTCGAACGGCTCGCCGACGACCCGGGCGGAGGCGATCACGCTGGCGAGCGTCGGCCCGATCCACCGCTCCTCGTTGTGGGCCGGGATGACGAACGAGATCATGCCCACAAGACGCCGCCCACCCGGCCCCGTTCCGCCGTCAGCCGGCGGCGTACCCGCTTTCGAGCCGGAGGTCGACCGCCCGGTTTGGGTCGGCCGGCTCCGGCTTGCGGGCGGCCTTGCCGACGGCCCGGACGGCGGCGAACACCCGCTCGCCCTCGTACCCGTTCTCGGCCGCGTCCGCCAGCACCCGGGCCAGCGCCCGCCGGGTCGCCGGGTCGGCCGCCGCGGCCAGGGCGGCCGTCGCCTCCATGTCCTCCGCCTCCACCCCCTCGCCGCAGGCCAGCAGCCCCTTGAGCAGGTCGGCCGTCTGGTCGTCGTCCGGAGTCGCCCGGGACGACCCGACGGCCTCCAGCCCGAGGGCGACCAGGGCCGCCTGCAACTCGGCGGCCGGCAGGTTCCGCCGGACCAGTTGCTCGCGCAGGGCGAACCCGGCTTGGGCCCGTTCCCGCTCCAGGGCGGTGTGGTCGGCCAGGGCCCGCAACTGGTAGTGGGCGACCGACAGGATGAACACGACCACCGCGGCCGCGATCCCGACCGTCATCACCAGCAGGGTGAACTGGCCGGGGCTCCACCTGTCGAAGAACTCGGCCATCGGCTCGTCCTCCCAGGAAAAGACTGGCCCGCTGATGACGCAGACTCCGGCGCAGACGAGATCAGATCAAAAATTCTTGGTTCAAATCCGGCTTCATCTGCGCCGAAGTCTGCGTCATCTGCGGGCCAGTCTTCCGTCTTCACCCCTGAACCGGCGGGTAGACGCCGGCACCGGCGATCAGCCCGGCCAGGAACCCGACCGCGTCGTTCCGCGACCGGGCGACCTCGGCCAGCACCTCGAAGTCGTTCTGCCGGCGGGCGAGTTCGGCCGGCCCGGGGCAGATCAGGTTCCGCTCGTCCTCGCCGGCCAGGTAGTGCTTCGCCGCCGCCAGGGCGTCCTTTTGCCGGTCGGCCCGTAATAAGAGGTTGACGTACACCTGGGCGGCGTAGGTCGCCCCCAGGGCGGACTCCCGGTCGGCCTTCGCCCGGAACCGCCCCAGCCCGGCATCGACCTCCTCCCCGGCCACCACCTTCAGGAACGCCAGGTAATCCTCGTAGGCGTCGTCGAACGGCGGGTCGCCGCCCCCGCCCCGCAGGCCCGGGGCCAGCCGCCGGCCGTACTCGCACAGCTCCCGGGCCAGCGGGTTCTCCGGCCCCGTCGGGAGATAGAGGCTCATCTGGCAGACGCTCGACAGGTGCGACGTGTCGACGTGGTACGCCTCGTCGGCCGTCAGCTCCGGGTGGGCGGCGAGCATCTGGGGGATCGTCGCGTCGGCCGGGGCCGGGGTGCCGCGGGCGGCGAGGTCGCCCCGCAGCCGCTCGGCCAACTGCCCGTGCAGCGACCGGACCAGCCGGCCGACGCAGTAGTCCCGCAGCTCGGGATTCGAGTTCAGGTCGGAGCCGCCGACGGTGGTGATGGCCGAGCAGATGCCGTGGCGGTCGAGGATCAGGTCGAAGCCCTTCTTCGGCAGGAGCCCCTGCTGCCAGGCGATTTCCACCACCGGGTAGATGTCGGCGTCCGGCGTCGGCTCGAACTTCTCCAGCGCCTCGCGGACCGGGTCGGGCTCGCCGAGCATCCGGAAGTAGGTCCAGGCCCGGGCCACGTCGCCCTTCTCCAGGAGGAGCCGGCCGACGTGCCGGCCGGCTTCCCGGATGGCCTGCTCGTAGGGCTCGTGGGTCTCCGGCGGGAGGTCGGCGGCCGGCCCGGAGGGGAACGGCGAGACGCCGAGTTCCACCCGCTTCTTCATCAAGAGCGCGTAGAAGAGTCCGCTGTAGTCGCCGGCGGCCCGGAGGTCGGCGACCAGCTTGTCCACGGCGGCCGCCGGGCCGCCGTTCGTACTCTACGAAAACAACATTACGCCTTGT
>JAIEQN010000565.1 GCA_019747685.1 Gemmataceae bacterium | reverse complement strand
CGGCCAGCGGAGTCCGGACCGGCTGCCCAGGTCGACCGCGTACACCCGCCCGCCGACCACCTGGAGCCAGGCGTGGCGGGGGTCGACGGCCGGGTCGGTCAGGGTCACGTCGCAGGCGTCGTCCCGGCCGACCAGGGCGAACGGCTGGTCGACCCGGCCGTCGGCCAGGGGGGTGCCGTCGGCCAGCCCGACCGACAGGCCGAGCGGCCCGGCGGCCCCGCAGGCGGCGGCGAACCGGTCGATGAGCGGGTCGTTCACGGGCTCCGAGCCCTCGGGTGGAACCCGGGTCGGGCGATCCTCACCCGGGCGGGGGGCCGATTGCCACTCTAGTTCAACTTTTCGGCCCCGGCCGGGAAAACCGCGTCCCGATCCGGACGTTGTTACCCGCGTGCGGGTTAGGGCGGCGGCCGGGTGGGCTTGATCCGGGCCGGGCCGGGCGGCGATGATGGCCGCCGGTGCCGCCATGACGACGTTACCCCCCGCGATTCACGTCCCGCCCGCCGGCCGGTCGGCCGTCAAGGGGGCCGCGAAGGCCGCCGCCCGGCTGGTCGCGCTGGTGGTCGTGTCGCCGGTGCTGCTGGCGTTCCGGCTGAACGCGGCCCTGGTCGGGCGGGGGCGGGCGCTGGAGTCGGCGACGCAACTCCTGTCGCTCGTCCCCGGGATTACCGGCCAATACCTCCGCGGGGCGTTCCTCCGGCGGGTGCTGGCCGGCTACCACCCGTCGGCCCTGATCGAGTTCGGGACGCTGTTCTCGCAGCCCGGGGCGGTCCTCGGCGAGAACGTCTACGTCGGCCCGCGGTGCCTGCTCGGGCTTGTCCGGCTGGAAAGGGACGTGCTCCTGGCCGGCGGGGTCCAGGTGCCGTCCGGCGGGATGACCCACCGGTTCGACGACCCGACGGTCCCGATCAAGGACCAGGGCGGCGAACGCCGCGTGGTGACGATCGGCGCGGGGGCGTGGGTCGGGGCCGGGGCGGTCGTCCTGGCCGACGTGGGTAAGGGCACCGTCGTCGCGGCCGGGGCGGTGGTGACGAGGCCGCTACCGGACTACGTCATCGCCGCCGGCGTCCCGGCCCGGGTCATCCGCCCGCGGTAGCACAGGCCGGGAGGCCTGTGCCACCAGAGCCAGCGCCTTGGTGGCCCAGGCCTCCCGGCCTGTGCTGGTTCACCGCGGCGGCCAGTTCAGGTGCTTGTCCAGGAACGCGAACGTCCCCTTCCCGTTGATCTTGTGGGGGCCGGGGAAGAACTCGATCTCGGTGCGGTCCGGAATCTTCAGCCGGTTGGCGTACAGATACCGAATCTTGGCGTACTCGTAGGCCACCATCTCGTCGATGCCGACGCCGTCGTCGTGGCCCCGCTCGACCATGAACGGGCGGGGGGCGATCAGGTAGGCCATCTCGGCGTAGTTGAAGGTGCCGCCCAGGTCGTACTCGTACATGTCGTACTCGAGCGTCCACATGTAGCTGCGGTCGAGGTCGACCGAGACGCACTTGCCGACCCACTCGTTGAAGTCGGCCGAGCAGATGGAGAGGCAGTACCGCTTCTCGACGGCCGGCACCCGCATGGCCGTCTTGCCGCCGTAGGACAGGCCGTAGAAGGCGATCCGCTTCGGGTCGACGCCGGGCAGCGTTTCGAGCCAGTCGAGGGTCCGCTGGTGCTGGCGGATGATGAAGCTGAACAGGCTGGCCTTGAGCGGCTGGGCCTTCCGCTGGATCTGCCGGAAGGTGGTGCTGCCGATGTACGGGTTCTGCGGGGCGTAGACGACGTAGCCGCGCTCGACCAGCTTCCGGGCGAACTGCTCGTACACCGGGTTCTTCTCCGGGTCGATGACGTGCCGGGGGGTGCCTTCGAGCCCGTGCTGGCAGACGACCACCGGCCGCCGCTCGCCGGGCTTGAGGTCCTTCGGCAAGAGCAGGATGCCGTAGGCGGACACGTCCGGGTACACGTCGAGCATGACCTCGTGCCCGGTCCAGGTCTTCTCGTCGTAGAGTTGCCGCGTGCGGGGGTTGAGTGGCATCGTCGGGTCGGGCAACTTGCCGATCACCTCGGTGTGGAAGTACTCCCGGTACGGCTCGCACGACTTCTCCCACGCCGCCGCTGACGACGCATCGGCCTTCTTCCAATACTCCTTGCGGACCGTGTCCGAGTCCCGCCACAGCTTCTGGGTGTAGCCTACCAGTTGGTCGAACTGCCGCTTCTGCCGGGCCGCGGGGTCCACCGGCCACTCGCGGCCGTCGGTCGCGTGGAACGGGGCTTCCGGGCCGAGTTTCCCCTTGCCGAGGGCGTTAACGAACTCCTCGATCCGGACCTCCTTCCCGCCGTCCACGACGACCGGCAGCCACTTCCCGGCGGCCTCCTTGAGCCGCCCGAGTTCGCGGTCGACGGTCGCGGCCGGGATCGGCCCGAGGGTGCCCGGGGCGGCCCCCGACCAGCCCCCCTTGCTCGGCTTCGGGCCGCCCCACGTCGGCCCGGCACGCCGATCGATCACCAGCTTCCGCGGGGCGACCAGCAGGCCGAGTTCGGCGTCGCCGAACTCGCCGAGCAGGCCCCAGATGTTCCGGTCGATCGGCTGGTCCCAGACCGTCGCCAGTGACCCGAACGCCCCGGACACCTGGCAGGCGGCGAACCGCTCGTCCAGGGCGGCGGCCAACAGGGCGACCAACCCGCCGTCGCCGTACCCGATCACCCCGAGGGGCCGGTCTGTCGGCCGGAACCAGTCGGCGGCCGCCAGCACCTTCTGGACCTCGTACCCGAGGAGCGTCCGGCCCATCTCGTAGGCCATCCGCTGGACGAACTCGCGGTGCGGTTGGTTGGTCGCCCGGGCGAGCCGGGGGTTGCCGGAGTGGGTGTCGGCGCGGTCGATCAGGGTCGGGATGAGGACGCGGTAGCCGCGGCCGGCGAGCCGGGCGGCGAAGGCGTCGCCGTCGCCCAGCCCGGCGAGCTGTTCGGGCGTCTGAGTGGCGTCGGGGATGGCGATGACCGCGGGGTGGATGAGGCCGTCCGGCGGTTCGATCAGGATGCCCTCGGCGTCGACGCCGGGGAGTACCGGCCAGCGGACGGCCGAGGCCCGGCCGCCGCCCGGAACGGTCCGCGGCTCGTCCTGGCTCCGCGGCAGGGCGGAATACACGGCCGGCGGCTCGCGGCGGTCGACGACGCCGAGGAGCTTCCGCAACCGCTCGCGGTTCGGGGCGACCGACTTTGCATACGCCTCCGGCGACGACGGGTCGGGCTTCCAGAGCGCCTTCCGCCGTTCGGGGGCCGCGGCCAGCTCGCGGTCCAGGTACGTGTGGATGCCGGCGACCATCTTGCCCGCCAGGTCGCCGGACTCGGTCAGCGGCTGGGTACCGGGCAGGGGTTCGGCCGATTTCACCGCGGAGGACGCGGAGGCCGCAGAGAGAAGAAGGAGTGATAACAAACTCCGCCTCATGTCTTCCTCCGCGGTCTTCGCGTTCTCTGCGGTGAAACTCTTGGTTCAAAACACCTCGAACACCGGCCGGCCGGGGTAGACCGCGACCGGCG
>JAIEQN010000085.1 GCA_019747685.1 Gemmataceae bacterium | reverse complement strand
CGGAGCAAGCGGTGCATCGGCCGACCTCCCCGCCCGCCGGGCCGTCGGGACGTGAAAAAGCCGCGGATACGTCACTGTATCCGCGGCCCGGGCGGGTGCCAAGCCGGGGGAGGCCGTCGGCGACGGCCGCGGTGCGGCCCGACGGTCAGTCGGTCAGTTCGAAGTCCTTGGTGTTCGAGCCGCGGACGATGTCCATCTTCAGCCCGGAGGTCCGCTTGTCCATGTACTTGGCCGGGATCTTCTTGTACAGCTTCTCCAACTCCTCCTTCGGGGCGGGGCCGAACCCGCCGCCGCCGCCGCCGCCGCCCTTGCCCTCGACCGCCATCCGCTCGGCCTTGAACTTGTTCTCGCCCCCCTTGGGGGCGCCCTTGGGCATCTTGCCCCCGCCCTTCATCGCGGCCCCGTACTCGGGCCGCTCGGTGTTCGGGTTGAACGTCTCGGTCTCGATGGTCACCGACGCCGACCCGACCGGCACGTCCTTGATCGAGTAGGTGCCCGAGCCGTCGGTGGCGATCGAGGTCGGGTACGCCCCGTTCTCGGTAAAGAAGGTCATGGTGCCGCCGGGCAGCGGGGCCCCCTGGTAGGTGACCTTACCCGTGATGCTGGCCGGGGTCTGGCTGCCGCCGCAGCCGGCGACGCCGAACACGAGGGCCGCCAGCGCGGCCAGTGGGACGATGCGCATGGGGAGGCTTCCTCTCGCGGGAGATGATGACCGGGCCGGGCGGCCGAGCCCGGGGCGGATAACACGCCACCCCGCCGGGGGCGGGGTGGCGCGGGCGGCCGGGCCGTCCGGGGGCGGGTGGCCCGGCCCCCGGCCCGGCGGGTGTGGTCCTACCAGCTGCCGCCCATGACGAACCCGTCGTCCGGGACGATGGCCTTGGCCAGGGTGTGGACGTCGACGGCGGACGAGACGCTGCGGCAGCTCCCGTCCATCATGGCGACCAGCATCCCGCCGGCGCTCATCGCCTGGAGCCGGGTCGGGTCGCAGTCGGTCAGGCTCGGCTTGTTCTGGGGCAGGCTGGCGAAGTCGGACAGGCCGGCCCGGGGCCCGGTCTTGATGATCGGGTAGACCGGGGACCGCTGGAACTCGGGGATGTTCGGGAACCCGGACCCACTCTGGTAGTAGCGGATCCAGTAGGTCGGGGCCTCCCAGCTGGTGTCCTGGTAGTGGGCCGAGATCGGCCCGGGCAGCGGCTCGCCGTCCTCGGCCCAGATGCGGCTGACGTACTTGTACGAGTTCCAGTCGGCGGCGGTCCCGGGGCCGCACTTGGCGTACCGCTCGAAGTAGGCGATGGTGTTCGAGGTGCCGTCCGGGAAGTTGGCCGGGATGCGGGCCTTCCCGCCGACCTGCCAGTCCTCGTCCCACCCGCCGCCGAAGGCGTGCCAGTTGGCGTGGTAGGAGCACTGGGCCCGGTCGCCCCAGTCCCGGGCGATGGCGTCGGCCGTTACCGTCGGGTCGAGCGGGGAGATGTACACCTTCATGACGATGTCGGCCGCCCCCGGGCGGTCGTCGTACGTCCGCCGCCACGAGTTGGTACTCGTCAGGTCGAACGCCGCCTTCTGCTCGATGTACGGCAGCAGGAAGTACTGGTGCGTACCGAACCGGGACGGCCGGGAGTCGGCGTTCCAGTCGGTCCCGAGGGCGTTCTGCGGGAAGCAGCCCCGGGTGGTCGGCAGCTTCTGGTAGGCGTCGTGGATGTTGTGGACGGCCAGCCCGATCTGCTTCAGGTTGTTCAGCGACTGGGCCCGGGCGGCGGCCTCCCGGACCTTCTGGACGGCCGGCAGGAGCAGCCCGATCAGGATCGCGATGATCGCGATCACGACCAGCAGCTCGATCAGCGTGAACGCCGACCGGCTTCTGGCGGGGAGGGGACGGGTCATGAGACACCCTGGGAGAATGGATGCGGGAACGAAACGGAACGCGGCGAATCGATCTAAACTCTACTAATTGCCCGATTCAGGTCGGCCTGTCAACCCCCTTTCCACAGATTTCTTTCATTTTCCCTCCGCGGCGAACCCTGGCCGGCACAGGCCGCCGCGGCAGGTGTAACGCTCCGGTCGATCGTCGGGTGGTGATGCCGACCTGCTACCGGCCTGGACCACCCGTGGCGGGCGGGCGGCGGGTGCTACGGCCCGGCCGTCCACCGTCAGTCCCGGGGTTCGGTTGCGAGTCGAAACCGGCGGGCGAAACGCGGCGGTCCGATCCCGGCCCGGGGCGGCGGGCGTCCGACCTTTATCGGCCCCGGCGGCGTACCGCTGTTAGCGGTTGTCCGGCCGCGGGCGGTCGGTCGTCGGGCGGTCCGGCTGCGTTGACGATCGCCATCGTACAGCTAGATTGCGCCGGACGCCACTACTCATTTCGCCATCACCCAGATTTTTTCCCATGCCGTCCGACCTGCTCCCCCAGCCGGGTTCGCCGACCGCCCCGGCGGTCGTACCCGCGACCGCCCCCGAACCCGTCGGCGGGTCGTCGTCCGGCCGTGTCGCCCCGCTGGCGGTGACGTTCGTGGCCGCCCTGGGGCTGTTCCTGGCCTCGTTCCCGGCCCGCAACCTCGACCTGTGGGGGCACCTGGCGGCCGGCCGGGAGCTGGCCGCCGGGGCCGTCGGGTCGGTTTCCCAGAACGGGCTGTACGACCTCGTCGGCTACGCCGCGTACCGGCTGGGGGGCGGGGCCGCCCTGGTCGGGCTGAAGGCGCTCGCCGTCGGGGCGGCGGCCGTCGTGATGCTCCTGGCGGCCCGGACCGGCCGGGGGTGGGTCCTACCGGTCGTCTGCGTGACCCTGGCCGTCCTGGCGATGGGGACCCGGCTGCCGCTCCAGCCGGCGACCCTGTCGTGCCTGTTCCTGGCCTTGACGGTGTGGCTCCTCCGGGATGACCACGAACCCGCCCGGCCGGCCGGGGTGTGGCCGGGGTGGCGGCTCGCCCTGCTGTTCCTCGTCTGGGCGAACGTGGACCGCGGGTTCCTGTTCGGGCTGGGGGCGGTCGCCCTGACGTGGATCGGCCGGTCGCTCGACGGCCGCGGGCCGGGCCTCGCGGTGCGGCTCGGGTCGGTCGGGGTGCTGGCCGCCGTCTGCCTGCTGAACCCGGCCCACGTCCGGGCGTTCGCCCCGCTGGGCGAGGTGGTGCCGGCGGTGCGGGAGGCGTTCGCGGCGGCGGACCCGGCCCGGCCGGCGGCGGTGATCTCGCCGTTCGACCGGGTCTACCTGTTGGCCTTCGGGCAGGTCCCGGCCGGGCTGGCGTTCTACCCGCTGTTGGCCCTGGGGGTGTTGTCGTTCGCGGCCGTCCGGCGGGGCTGGCGGTGGGACCGGTTCCTGCCGTGGGCCGGGCTGGCGGCGGCCGCCTCCGTCCAGGCCCAGGTGGTGTCGCTGTTCGCCGTGCTGGCCGGGCCGGTGCTGGCCTGGAACCTCCACGACGTGTTCGCCCGGCGGGTCGCCCGGCCCCCGGGGCGGGTCGCCCGGGTCGCCGGCGGGCTGGCGGTCGGGCTGGCGGCGCTGGCCGTCCTGGCGGC
>JAIEQN010001012.1 GCA_019747685.1 Gemmataceae bacterium | reverse complement strand
TCAGGTCGGCCACCATGAACGCCCGGAAGAACACCTCGTCGCTCACCCCGCCGTCGACGTGCAGCTCCTCGTACCGCCGGCCGTTCACCTCGACCGGCAGCCGGACCGGGGGGAACGCCCCGGGGATCGAGCTGGACGCCAGCAGGACCCGGCGGAACAGGGCGTAGGCCTCGGGGGTGCCCTGCGAGGCGATCGCCCCCATGTCCCAGACCACCAGCCGGCGGGTGTCCAGGTTGGTCGTCCCGACGTACAGCCGGCGGCCGGCGGCGTGCGCCGCCGCGACCTCGGCCAGCACCCGGGGGGTGTACGCCCGCTCGATCCGCCGCTCGATCGGGGCGGTGTTGAACAGGGCCCCGGCGAACGGGACGGTGGCGATCAGCCGGAGCCGGAGCAGGTCCGACCGGCTGACCCCGACGACCTCGTCCCGCAACAGGTCGTCGTACCGCGGGCCGAGGAACAGGAACACGGCGATCAGGCTGCCGACGCTGATCCCGGTGACCACGTCGAACTGCGGGCGGGCCCCGGTCTCGGTCCACCCGGCCCCGAGCCCGGCCCCGAACGCCCCGTACATGCCGCCGCCGGACAGGGCCAGGAAGGTGTACGGCCGGGCACCGGCCGGCTGCATCGTCGCCGTCCGCGCCCGGGCCGCGTCGTCCAGGTCGCGGACCAGCTCGGGCGGGGCGGGGGCGTGGTCGTCCGGCCCGGCCGACAGGTCGACCAGGTTCCGGCCGGCGGACAGCTCGGTCGGGACGCAGTGCCGGGGCATGCAGGCCGGGACCGCCAGCAGCACGGCGACCGGGGCGGCGAGGAGGAGAAGGCGGCCCCGCATGATCCCCCCGTACCGAACCCCGCCGCCCTCGCCGCGGCCGAACATCCCCCGCTTTGATCGGCCGCCCGGAACGGCCGGCATGACCCCGATGTCCCTCACCGGCCGGAATGCCGGTGCCGCCAGCCGGGGGTGTAAGCCGGGCTACCCCGGCCGGTATCCGGGCGTACCCTAACCCGGTCCCGATCCCCGCCCGCGGAGGCCCCGGTGAGCGAGCAGCAACTACCCGACCGGCTCGACGTGGTGGCCGTGGCCCCGCACCCGGACGACCTGGAAATCCTCTGCGGGGGGACCCTGGCGAGGCTGGTCAAGCAGGGCTACAAGGTCGGCATCTTCGACCTGGCCAGCGGCGAGCCGACCCCCCGTGGCGACGCCGAGACCCGCCGGCGGGAGTCGGAGGAAGCCCGCCGCATCCTCGGCGTCCCGGTCCGGATCAACATCGACATCCCGAACCGGGTGATGATGGACGGGCCGGAGGCCCGGTACAAGCTGGCCACCGAGTTCCGCCGCTACCGCCCGGGGATCATCATCGTCGCCGCCGGCCGGACCCCGGCCGCCTCCCCGGACCACCACCAGGGGCACCTGATCGGCGAGGCCGCCCGGTTCTACTCGCAACTGACCAAGTGGGACGACCGGTTCGGCGGGACGGCCCCGTACCGGGTGCCGCACCTGGTCTACATCCCGTACCCGTTCGACGCCGAGCAGCGGCACTGGCACAGCACGTTCGTGGTCGACATCACCGAGACGATCGACCAGAAGTTCGAGGCCATCCGGGCGTACCGGTCGCAGTTCGACGACGAGCGGTTCGCCCGGGTCAAGCACCTGGTGGGGTCGGCCAACGGCTACCACGGGGCCCGGTGCGGGTTCCGGTACGGCGAGCTGTTCGCCCTGCCGCACCCGGTCGGGGCCCCGGACCTGGTGACGGTCGTGTACGGGAGCAAGCCGACCACCCCGCCGGACATCCCGGTCGGCCAGGGCCACCAGCCGATGGGGTAAGGGGATGAAAGGACTGGCCCGCTGATGACGCAGACTTCGCCGCAGACGAAGTCTGCGTCATCAGCGGGCCAGTCTTACCCGACGGGAGCCAGCACCTCCAGCACCTCCACGACCGGCCGGTCGCCGGTGTAGATGACCCCGAGCCGGCCGTAGGTCTCGGCCCCGGGCGAGGCCCCGAACCACCCGGCCATCCGGGCGCTCAGCCGGCAGCGGAGGAAGGCCGTCGGCTCGATCCGGCGGAGCATGTCGTGCTCGATCAGCACCCGGCCGATCGGCGTCTTCCCTTCGACGATCGCCGCCCGGACCGGCGGCGTGCAAGCGCCCAAGTCGATCCGCACCAGCCCGAACTGGACCACCCGGCCGTCCTCCCGCAGGGCCAGTAGGATTTTCCGGGCGTACTCGTCGCCGGCGTGCCGCCGGGCCAGCACCCGCACGTCCACCCGGCCGCCGTAGAACTCCTCCACGGTGACGGTCATGTGGTGGGGGTGGACCAGGAGCCGGTGGTACGGGTCGGGGACGGCCTCGGCCGGGACCTCGGCGGCTGCCGGCCGGTCGTCGCCCGGGAGCAGCCGGTAGAAGTGGTCGAGGGTGGGGGCGGTGGACAACACGCGGGACCCCATCGGGGACGGGCGGCGGGGAGGGCAACCGGGATACCGCCCGCCGGCCGCCGGCTTACAGGCCGGCGGGGCTGGCGGACCGCCGACCGGTTGGCGATAATGTGACGCAAAGCACCGGCCGGGAGGCCTGTGCCACCGGAACCGATTCGGTGGCCCAGGCCTCCCGGCCGGTGCGGCCCACACCCGGAGCCCCGATGACCCGGTTCGCTCTCCCCGCCCTGGCCCTGGTGCCGCTCCTGGCCGTCGCCCGCCCGGCCGAACCGACCGCGGCCGCCGAGAAGCCGATCCGGGCGTTGCTCGTCATCGGCGGCTGCTGCCACGACTACAAGAAGCAGCAGGAGCTGCTGACCAAGGGCATCTCGGCCCGGGCCAACGTCTCCTGGGCCGTCTCCTACGACCCGGACACCGGGACCAAGCACCTCAACCCGGTGTACGAGTCCGACGACTGGGCCAAGGGGTTCGACGTGGTCCTCCACGACGAGTGTTCGTCGGACGTGAAGGACCTGAAGGTCGTCGAGCGGGTCCTGAAGCCGCACCGGGCCGGGCTGCCGGCGGTGGTCATCCACTGCGGGATGCACTGCTACCGGACCGAGGGGTTTCCGAAGGCGACCCCGTGGTTCGAGTTCACCGGGCTGGCCAGCACCGGGCACGGCCCGCAGGCCCCGATCGACATCACCTACACCGACAAGGACAGCCCGATTACGAAGGGCCTGTCCGGCTGGCGGACGGTGAACGAGGAGCTGTACAACAACTCGGCCGGCCGGCTCCTGGAGACGGCCCAGCCGCTGGCCCGCGGCAAGCAGACCTACACGACGAAGGACGGCAAGTCCGTGACCGAAGAGTCGGTCGTCGCCTGGACGAACACCTACGCCGGCAAGGCGAAGGTGTTCGCCACCACCCTCGGGCACAACAACGAGACGGTCGGCGACGGCCGCTACCTCGACCTCCTGGCCCGCGGGCTGCTCTGGTCCGTCGGCAAGCTCGACGACGCCCACCTGACCCCGGCCAAGCAGGTGATGCTCGACGCTAAGCCGGCCGGCGGGAAGTGATCGTGGACCTG
>JAIEQN010000934.1 GCA_019747685.1 Gemmataceae bacterium | reverse complement strand
CTGCCCGCCGACCTGCCCGTAGGGCTGGTGGATCATCACCTTGGAGTTCGGCAGGGCGTACCGCTTGCCGGCCGTCCCGGCCGCGAGCAGGATGGCCGCCCCGCTGGCCGCGATCCCCATGCAGTAGGTCAGGATCGGGGCTTCGAGGAACTGCATGGTGTCGTACATCGCCAGGGTGGCCGAGACCGACCCGCCCGGGCTGTTGATGTACATGTGGATGTCGGCCGTCTTGTTCTCGTACTGCAGGTACAGGAGCTTCTGGATGGTGATGTTGGCCAGGTAGTCGGAGATGACCGGGCTGCCGCCGGTCTCCGGGCTGCTCCCGACGAACACGATCCGGTTCTCCAGGAGCAGGTCGCCCAGGGTCATGGTCCGCTGCCGGGCGTACTCGCGGTACCGCTGGAGGACCGGCTGGATCGGGCCGGCCGACGGGTCGAACGGGGGGAACATGGCGGGCCCCTTTTGGTCGTGTAGGGTGGGTCTCGGCGGCCCGCAGGACCGCGGACCCACCGGCGATGCCCGGTGGGTCCGCGGTCCTGCGGGCCGCCGAGACCCACCCTACGGGCAGGTCGTCTTCTCTACTGTACGCGGACGGTCAACCGCCGGCCGGGGCGTCGGCCGGCGGCTCCGGCGGGGCGGTCGGGTCGGCCGGCTGGCCCTCCTCGCCCGGGACCGCCTGGGCCGTCACCGTGGCCACCTCCCCGGCCTGCTCGGACTTCTGCTCCGGGGACAGCTCGTAGTCCTCGTAGGTGGCCCCGGCCAGGATCAGGTCGAGGGCCTTCCGCTCCAGCAGGTCGGTCGCCACCGCCTCCATCAGGTCCTCCTTCTCCAGCCGGGCCCGGACCTTCCGCGGGCTCTCCCCGGACTGGTCGGCGATCCGCTCGACCTCGGCGTCCACGTCGTCGTCCTCGATCTCCAGCTTCTCCACCTCGGCCACCTTCTGGAGGACGAAGTGCTCCTTCAGGGCGGCCGCGGTGCTCCGCAGCACGTCCTGCTCCAAGAGCCGCCGGCGGCCGGCGATCTGCTGGTCGGACAGCCCGGCGTTCTTCATCTCCATGACCCGCCGGGCCAGGGTCTTGCGGGCCTGCCGGCGGAGCATGTCCTGGGGCAGCTCCCAGTTCGACGCGGCCCCGATCTGCTCCAGCACCTGCCGCCGGGCGGCCTGCCGCTGGGTGTACTCCAGCCGCCGCCCGAGGTGGGCCCCGACCAGCTCGTCGAAGGCGTCCGGGGTGCTCACCCCGAACTGGTCCTCCAGGAGGTCCGGGGTCAGCTCCGGCGGGCGGGTGGTCTTCACCTCCAGGACGGTGAAGGTGGCCTGCACCTTCCGCCCGCGGAGGGCCTCGGCGGCCAGCTCCTGCGACAGGGTGATGTCCACCGTCCGCACGTCGCCCGGCTTGGCCCCGGCCATCTTGACCCCGAAGTCCTCGGCCACCCCGTCGGACAGGGCCAGCCGCGGCTCGACCTTGAACCGGACCTCCTGGAGGGTGTTCAGCACCCGGTCGCCGAACTTGATCTCGACGTTCGCGGTGACGGTGTCGTCTAGCTCGACGGCCGGGGGGTTGCCGTCCTTCGGGACGAGCTGGCCGTAAGGCTCCAGGAGCCGCCGCTTCTCCTTCTCGACCTCGGCCGGGGTGAAGGTGTGGGTCGGGCGGCGGAGCTTGAGGCCCTTGTAGCTGGGCAGCTCGAACTCCGGCCGGACCTCGATGTCGAACTCGTAGACGAACGCCCCCTCCTCGGGGATCTCGATGGCCCCCGGGTCGAGGTCCGGCGGGCTGAGCGGGCTGATCGACTGCTCGTCGGCCAGTTGCTCCAGGCTGGCCATCAGGACCTGCGACTTGACCTCGTCGGCGACGGTTTCCCGGTACAGCCGCTCGATCATCTTCCGGGGGGCCTTGCCGGGGCGGAACCCGCGGACGCTCGGCCGGTCGCTGCGGACCAGCTCGGTGAACTTCTCGTCGAACCGCTCGTCGATCTGCTGGCGGTCGACCGTCACCTTGATGTGCTTCTTGCACGGCCCGACGTCCTTGATCTCGACCGTCTGGACCAGCTTGATCGGGGCGTCCGGGTCGGCCACGGCGGTGACGGCGTCGCCGGCGGCGTTCGGGGCCTCGGCCGGGTCGGTCGGCGGGGCGTCGGGGGTGGTCTCGTCGGCCATCGGGGTTGCTCCGTCGGGGCGGCCGGGGCGGGCGGAGCCGCCTGGGCCGGTCGAGATGTTGTAAGAACGCGCGGGCCGGGGGGCGACGGGCGGCCGGGATTATCCCCCGGCGGCCCGCGGCCCCCCGGCCCGCGGCGCATCGACACGATTTAACGAGAGCGGGTGATGGGACTTGAACCCACGACAACCTCGTTGGCAACGAGGTACTCTACCACTGAGTTACACCCGCAGGGCTACCGGCAAAGAGCAATCTACGACCCGAAGGGGGCGGGTTCAAGGGGTATTCCCGGCGGACATCCGCAGCCCCGAAGGGGCGACGGACTGCGCCCGTCACTTCGCCGCGTCCTCGGCGTAGGTGCTCTGGTAGACGAACTTCGTCCCGTCGCCCTGGTGGTTGACCAGTTCCGCCTTCGCGGTCAGTCGGGCGGCGTGGTACTTCCCGGCGGCCGGGTCGAAGTAGACCTCGCCGGCCCAGAGCATCGGCACCAGCGGCACCTGCTCCCCGGCCGCCTTCGGCGGGGCCTTCGGCGGGGCCTTCAGCGCCGTCCTCACCCCGACCACCGCCAGCCCGTCCTGGACGCCCTGGGCGGTGTACGTCTGGACGAAGTCGTAGCTCTCGCCGGTCCCGTGCGGCGGGTCGAGCTTGACCGCGAACGTCCGCTCCCACGACTGCCCGGCGGCCGGCCCGGCGTCCGGCAGGGTCAGCCGGAACGGCAGCTCGGCGTGCAGCCGGGCGGCCGACCCGCCCTTGGCCTCCTTCACCTCGACCAGCCGGCCCTGGGCGTCGACCCGCACGACCACCACCGGCTTGTTCAGGTACTCGGCCATCTCCCGGGCGTGGTCCGGGTTGGCCGAGTCGCGGCTGACGGTGTCCCCGTCCGGCTGGCGGATGTCGGTCTTGAGGGCCGTAATCCGCATCTCCAGGGTGGCGGTGCCGGCCGGGTCCACGTCCTTCACCGTCCACGCCCGGGTCAGGGCCAGCGTCGTCCGGGCCTCGGTTGTGACCGGCTGCTTGGTCTTCTCGTCGGCGGCGGTCTCTTGCACCACCGTCTGCTGCTGGACCCGGTAGGTCAGGGTCTGGCCGGGCTGCCACTTGTACCGCAACGGCCCGTCGGCCGCCGGCCGGGCCAGCCCGACCCCGACGACCACCGCCAGCCCGCCGAATGCCACCGCCCACCGCCGCGCCATGGCCGGCCCTCCGGGAGACGGGCGGGGGATAGCCAGTGCCGGGGGGCGGGGGAAGGTCAACCGGCGGACTCGTAGGGCGGGTCGAGCCGGTCCGCCAGGACCGGCGAGGCCTGCCGGGGGTGCGTTCGGCAGGCCTCGCCGGTCC
>JAIEQN010000130.1 GCA_019747685.1 Gemmataceae bacterium | reverse complement strand
CGGGCCGGCCGGCGGACACCGGCCGGGGCCGCCTGGACCGGCTGCTGGCGGCCGCCCGAACCGGCGAGGCCGGGCGGCTGACCCGGGCCGTCCGGCAGCCCTGACATGTACGGGCGAGCCGCCGCGGTGCCCGGGAACAGCACGATCGGACGAGGAGGTGAAGCCGTGTCCAGTCGAACGCTTTCCCGCCGTGGCGGGCACCGCTTCCGGGCATGGCGTCCGGGTGCGTCGGGCGGGGTCACGGGACGGTGCGGCGGCCGGTGGGTCCGGGCGCTCCCGGTCCTCGTCGCGTTGTTCGGGGTCGCGCTGGCCGTCAAAGCGGTTGCCCAGCCCGAGCCGAAACCGCCCGCCACCTACCAGGCCCTGCCGGGCGAGATCCCCGACAAGTTCACGCCGACGAACGCCGGGTTCGACCACACCCGCCGCGAGGTGATGATCCCGATGCGGGACGGGGTGAAGCTGCACACCGTCATCCTGATCCCCAACGGGGCGAAGCGGGCGCCGATCCTCCTGACCCGGACGCCCTACGACGCCGACAAGCTCACCGGCCACGCCGACAGCGCCCACCTCGGGCCGGTCCTCAACGGCTACGACAACGCCACGGACGTGATCGTGGAGGGGGGGTACATCCGGGTCGTGCAGGACGTGCGGGGCAAGCACGGGTCGGAGGGCGACTACGTCGTGAACCGGCCCCTGCGGGGCCCGCTGAACCCGACCCCGGTCGACCACGCGACCGACACCTACGACACCGTCGACTGGCTGGTCAAGAACGTCCCCGAGGGCAACGGCCGGGTCGGCATCCTGGGGATCTCGTACGACGGGTTCCTGCCGCTGATGGCGCTGGTCGACCCGCACCCGGCGCTCAAGGTGTCGGTCCCGATGAACCCGATGGTCGACGGCTGGGTCGGCGACGACTGGTTCCACCACGGCGCCTTCCGCCAGATCAACGCGGGCTGGATCTACAACCAGGTCGCCACCCGCAAGGGGGAGGCGAAGTGGTGGACGACCCACCACGACGAGTACGACATGTACATGCAAGCGGGCACGGCCAGCGAGCTGGGCCGCCGCCGGGGTCTCGACCGGCTGGGCTTCTGGAAGAAGCTCCTCGACCACCCGACCTACGACGCCTTCTGGCGGGATCAGGCGGTGGACAAGCTGCTGGCGAAGCGGCCGCTGGAGGTGCCGGTGATGCTGGTCCACAGCCTGTGGGACCAGGAGGACATCTACGGGGCGCCGGCCGTCTACAAGGCGCTCGAGCCGAAGGACGCGGGCAACGACAAGGTCTTCCTGGTCATCGGCCCCTGGCACCACGGCCAGATGATCGGCAACGGCAGCTCGCTGGGGGCGGTGAAGTTCGGCAGCGACACCGCCCGCCACTTCCGCCGGAAGGTCCTCCGCCCGTTCCTCGACCAGCACCTCAAGGACGGCGCGCCGAAGGCGGATGTCGCCCCGGTGACCGCGTTCGAGACGGGGACCAACGAGTGGCGCCGGTACTCGGCCTGGCCGCCCAACGCGGGGGGCGACAAGCCTCCCAAGGCGTCGCCGCTCTACCTCCGGGCCGGGCTGAAGCTGAGCCGTGAGGCGCCGGCGGCCGGCGAGGCGGGGTTCGAGGAGTACGTCTCCGACCCGGCCAAGCCGGTCCCGTTCCGCGCCCGCCCGATCCAGCCGATGGGGTACGGGGAGGGGAACACCTGGTCGCAGTGGCTGGTCGACGACCAGCGGGAGGCGTCCGGGAGGCCGGACGTGGTGGCGTTCGCCTCCGACGTGCTGACCGCGCCGGTCCGGATCAGCGGGGAGCCGGTCGCCAACCTGGTCGCGTCCACGAGCGGGACCGACTCCGACTGGGTGGTGAAGCTGATCGACGTCTACCCGGACGAGGTGGCCGGCGACGCCGCGATGGGCGGCTACCAGCTCATGGTCGCGGCCGACATCTTCCGGGGGCGGTACCGCGAGGGCTTCGAGACGCCCAAGCCAGTCGCCCCGGATCAGCCGCTCCTCTACCGGTTCGCCCTGCCGACGGCGAACCACGTGTTCCTGCCGGGCCACCGGATCATGGTCCAGGTCCAGTCGAGCTGGTTCCCGCTGTACGACCGCAACCCGCAGACGTTCGCGCCGAGTATCTTCTGGGCCAAGCCGGGGGACTTCCGGAAGGCGACCCAGCGGGTCCACCACGCCCCAGACCGGGGAAGCTTCGTCGACCTCCCGGTCGTGACGCCCCCCTAGCCGGCCGCCGTCCAGGTCTTTTCGCCGCTCGTCCGGTCGATCACCCCCGGCGGGTCCGCGAGGGGGTTGTGTCTCCCCCGACCACACGGGATGATGGTGTCCGTGCCCGGGCTGGCGAGATGGCCGAGCCAGTCCGAGGACAGTGTGGGAGATCCGGTGCCATGCGACGGCGCACGTTTCTCGGGACGGCCCTGGCCGCCGCCTCCGCCCCCCGCCCGGCCGCGGCCACCGACGGGGGGCGGTGGGACGACGCGGCCGGGGTGCTCGAGCGGGCCGCGGCGGCAAAGCAGGTGGACACGGCCGTCCTGCACGTGGTCCACCGCGGCGAGCCGTTCACCCGCCACTTCGGCCGGGCGGCCTCGGGCGACGCGATGTTCCTGCTCGGGTCCGTCTCCAAGCCGGTCTGCGTGACGGCCCTGATGACGCTGTACGACCGGGGCAAGGTCCGGCTGGACGACCGGGTGGCGAAGTTCCTGCCCGCCTTCACCGCCGACGGGCGGGACGGGGTCGAGGTCCGTCACCTCCTGACCCACACCTCCGGCCTGCCCGACCAGGTGGCCGACAACGCCGACCTCCGCAAGCGGCACGCCCCGCTGTCGGAGTTCGCCGACCAGGCCGTCCGCACGCGCCTCGGGTTCGCCCCCGGGACCCGGTACCAGCACTCGAGCATGGGGACCCTGCTGGCCGCCCGGATCGCCGAGCTCGTCGGCGGGGCGGACATCCCCGACCTCGTCGACCGCACGGTCTTCCGGCCGCTGGGCATGACCCGCTCGGCCCAGGGGCTGGGGCGGTTCGAGCAAGAGGGGATGGTGTCTTGCCAGATGGAAGGCGCCGCCCCCGAGTCGGGGGTGGCGACCCGCGGGCCCGGGGGTGGGACTGGAACAGCCCCTACTGGCGGATGCTCGGCGCCCCCTGGGGGGGACGCACGCGTCCGCCCCGGACATCGGCCGGTTCCTGGCCGAGTTCCTGGGGGCCCGCGGCAAGGCCGTCAAGCCCGAGACGGCGCGGCAGATGGTCGCGAACCACAACCCGGCGGGGGTCCGGCCCCGGGGGCTGGGGTTCGACATCGGCGAGGCGGCCGGCAGCCCGGGGTGTTCGGGGCGGACGTTCGGCCACACCGGGTCCACGGGCACCCTCTGCTGGGCCGACCCGGCGACCGAGACCGTCTGCGTCGTGCTCACCTCGCTGCCCCGGGGCGCGGCGGAGCGGCACCCGCGGGAGCTGGCGGCCGAGCGGGTCGCGGCGGCCGCCCGCCGCTGAGGG
>JAIEQN010000317.1 GCA_019747685.1 Gemmataceae bacterium | reverse complement strand
GGCCGCCGGGGGGCAGGGGACATCGGCCGGCCCGGCGGCGCTCGGGCCGGCCGGGCCGAGGCCCCGGGCGGGGGCGGCCCCGACGAACAGGAGGGCCATCCGCGGGGCGGAGCGGGGGTCGAGGGCGGCCGCCAGGCCCGAAAACCAGTGGCACGGGGGCGGGGTCGGGTGCGAAGATGTCATGGCCGGCTCCGCTGGGCTCGCCCGCCCGGACCGGCCCCAATTACTGGTCGGCCGCCCGAGAAGGTCGGGAAATCGTGAGGCCAGACCGGGTCGTTCCGCACCGACCTAGGACAACGCCCGCGGGCCCGCCATGGCCGCCGACGCCCGCCGCGCCAAGGACCTGTTCGTCGCCGCCCTCGACCTGCCCGACGGCCCGGCCCGCCGGGCGTTCCTCGACCGCGAGTGCGGCGGCGACGATGACCTTCGGCGGCGGCTCGACGCCCTGCTGGCCGCCCACGACCGACCGGAGTTGGTCCGGGAGCGGCAGTCCCCCGCCCCGCCGGGTGCCATGACCCGGTCGCACACCCCGGGCAAGGCCGCGACGGGCGACGACCACGGCCCGCCCGAGGCCGGCGGCACCGTCGCCGGGCGGTACAAGCTCCTCGAGACGATCGGGGAGGGCGGGATGGGGACGGTCTGGATGGCCGAGCAGCGCGAGCCGGTCCGGCGGCTGGTCGCCGGCAAGCTGATCCGGGAGGGGATGGACTCGCGGGCGGTCCTGGCCCGGTTCGAGGCCGAGCGGCAGGCCCTTGCGCTCATGGACCACCCGCACATCGCCAAGGTCCTCGACGGCGGGACGACCGCCGACGGCCGGCCGTACTTCGTCATGGAGCTGGTCAAGGGGCTGCCCCTGTCCGAGTACTGCGACGCCCGGCGGCTGAGCGTCCGGGACCGCCTGGGGCTGTTCGGACAGGTCTGTTCGGCGGTCCAGCACGCCCACCAGAAGGGCGTCATCCACCGGGACCTCAAGCCCGGGAACGTGCTGGTGACCGAGCACGACGGGAAGCCGGTCCCGAAGGTGATCGACTTCGGGCTGGCCAAGGCCCTGCACGCCGGCGGCGTGCTGACCGACAAGACCCTGCACACGGCGTTCGGGGCGGTGGTCGGGACGCCCCTGTACATGGCCCCCGAGCAGGTCGGGATCAACGCCCTGGACGTGGACACCCGGGCCGACATCTACGCCCTCGGGGTCATCCTGTACGAGCTGCTCACCGGGTCGACGCCGCTGGAGAAGGGGCGGCTCAAGGAGGCGGCGTGGGACGAGATGCGGCGGCTGATCCGGGAGGAGGACCCGCCCCGGCCCAGCGCCCGGCTCTCGAGCAGCGCCGCCCTGGCGAAGCTGGCCGCGAGCCGCCAGGCCGAGCCGCAGCGGCTGACCGGGCTGGTCCGCGGGGAGCTGGACTGGATCGTGATGAAGGCCCTGGAGAAGGACCGCACCCGGCGGTACGAGACGGCCGACGCCTTCGCGGCGGACGTGGGGCGGTACCTCGCCGGCGAGACCGTGCAGGCGGTGCCGCCCAGCGTGGGCTACCGGCTGCGGAAGTTCGCCCGCAAGCACCGGGCCGGGTTGACCACGGCCGGGGTGGTCGCCGGGTTGCTCGTGGCGGCCGTGGCCGCCAGCGGCTGGCAGGCCGTCCGCGCCACGCACGCCGAGCATCGCCTGGCGGCGCTCGATGACAGCCAGCAGGCGAACGCCAGGACGGGGGAGGCGCTACGCGAATCGGAGGCGGCGCGGCGGCAGTCCGAGGCCGTGACCAACTACCTGGTGGCACTGCTCCGTACGCCCGACCCCCGCACCGGCGGGCCGGACGCGAAGCTGAGCGACCTCCTGGATCGTGCGGCGGCCGAACTGGACTCGAGATTCGCCAACTCGCCCCGGACGAAGGGGGACCTGTTGTTCACCCTGGGCGAGACCTACGGGGTCCTTCGGTTGTACGAGAAGGAGGCGGAGGTGTTCGAGCGGGCACTGGCCGTGCGCGAGGCGACTCTCGGCCCCGATCACCCCGCCACCCTTCAGGCGGTGACCGCTCTCGCCTCCGCCTATCGTGGGGCCTGGCGTCCGGAGGAAGCGGCCGCGCTGGCGGAGAAGGCATTCCGCCTGAGCACACAGAGGTGGGGCGCCGACCACCCCGAGACACTGCACACGGCGGCAGTTCTTGGTGACGCCTATCGGGCCGCCGGGCGAGGGGATCAGGCGATCCGACTCCTCGAACCCTCACTCAAGACCTGCAAGGCCAGGTTCGGGAAGGGGTTTTGGGTTACCCACAAGACCATGAACGATCTCGGCCTGGCGTACCTGTTCGCCGGCCGGCCGGCCGAGGCCGTGGCCCAACTCGAAGAAGCGGTCGACGCGCTGAGCGCCGCGACACCCGCCGATCATCCGGAAGTTCTCAACAGCACCTGCAACCTCGGAGACGCGTATCTGGCCGCCGGCCGGTTCGCCGACGCCATCCGGGTACCCGAGCCGGCCGTGGACGGCTGTCGCACCAAGCTCGGCTTGGGGCATCCCACCACCCTGCGCACGCTGATCAACCTCGCCCGAACCTACGAGTCTGCGGGCCAGCCCGCCAAGGCGGAGCCGCTCCTCGCCGATGCGGTGCGGGCGGCGCGTCGGCAGCACGGGGATCAATCACTCGAGCTGTCGCATCCGCTCGCCTGGCTGGGCCGGTACTACCTGCTGCAGAACCGGTATGCGAGTGCCGAACCGGTACTCCGGGAGTGCCTGGCCGTCCGCGAGGTGAAGCTGCCGGCCTCGTGGGTGACGTTCGTGGCGAAAGCGATGCTCGGGGGTGCGGTGCTCGGTCAGAAGAGATTCGCCGACGCCGAGCCGCTGATCCTGGCGGGCTACCTCGGGATGAAGGCGAGGGAGGAATTGATGCAGCCGCAGTGGCGGCGCGAGCTGTCGCCCCAGGCGGCCGGCTGGTTGGTCGAAGTGTACACGGCACTCGGCAAGCCGGACGAGGCGGGGAAGTGGCGGGTCCAGCGGGTCAAGTACGGTCCCGAGGAGGGCCCGCCGCCGCGGTGACTCGATGACCGCCGCCACTCCCGACGGGTCGTTCGCCGCAGTGTGCCCTGGTCGGGTCGCTCCCGCACCCGGCCCCACAGCCCGGTCCGGTGAGGCAGCCCGCCGTCGGCCGTGGCCGGCCGGACGGGGCGGGGCCAGGCCTACCGCCGCCCCCGGCGGGTTGCCACGGCGGTCGCCGCCCCCGCCAGGACGGCAGCCGCAACCGCCCAGACGATCGACCGGTCCCACTTGGGGCCGCCGGCCGGCGGCCCCGGGGGATCGGCCGGAGCGGCCGTCTCGTACCCGGCCGCCTTGGCCGCCGCCTCGACGTCCGCCGGGTGGACCGACCACCCGGCCCCGGCCGCCCGGCGGACCAGCCGCAGCTCCGACACCCGCACACGGGCCTCGTTCACCCGGACCTCGATGTCCCCCCGGAGGGCGGCCCGGAGCGGGTCGGCCGGGTCGTGGGGGACCGG
>JAIEQN010000815.1 GCA_019747685.1 Gemmataceae bacterium | reverse complement strand
GCGGGCCGCATGAGAGAAGCACAGGCCGGAATGCCTGTGCCACCAGGCCCATCCCTCGGTGGCACAGGCATTCCGGCCTGTGCCCCGCACTTCTTCACCTTCGGCCTCTACCGCCTGACCTGGCCGCGGCCGGAGGTGCTGGCGGCGGCCGCCCGCCGGCTGGCCGGGCAGACCCTGCGGCGGTGGGCGGGGAAGGACGCGGCCCCGCTGCGGGAGCCGGTCACCGCCTGGCTGGACGGCCAGTGGGCCGCCCGCAAGCTCGGGTTCGAACAGGTCCTCGACACCCTGGAGGGGACGGCCCAGGCGGCCCTCGGGGAGAACCCGGAGGCGGCCTTCGACGCGGCCGTCGAGCCGGTCCGGACGCGGACCCCCGGCGGGGCCCGGTTCGACGCGGCCGCCGGGTGTGGGGTGCTGGAGCAGCTCATCAAGCTGGTCGGCAAGCCGCCGGCCCAGGAGGACGACGAGACCCGTGGGGCGGTCCACCCGCCGCTGGCCGCCAAGGCCCAGGACCTGGGCCGGGAGGCCGAGGCGGCGGTCGCCCTGATGGCCGTCGGGTTCGTCGAGCAGCCGGAGTACCGGCTGGCCGGGGCCGAGGAGGCCGTCCGCCAGCTCGGCGAGCGGGCCAAGCGGCAGGTGGACGCCCTGGAGCCGGTCCGGGCCGACCTCGACCGGGAGGTGCGGACGCTCTACTCGCGGGCGTTGCAGGTGATCGGCGGGCTGACCGGCGGGCGGCTGGCGGCGATCCGGTCGGCCGGGGCGACGGCCGAGGCCCTCGACCTGCTCCGCGTCTACCCCCGCAAGCGGTTCCAGCTCCACCTGCTCGACCACGCCCTGGGCCTGTACCGGCGGCTGGCCGGGGCCGCCCCGGAATACCTGCGGGACCTCGGCACCTGTCGGGCGGCCCTGGCCGACCTGGAGGTCGGCCTCGGCCCGCCGGCCCCGCCCGGCAGCAAGGAGGTGGCCGTCACCCCGGACCCGGCCGGGCCGGGGCGGCTGATCTTGCCCGACGGGTGCAAGACGCTCGACGACGCCGCGGACCGCTTCCTGGCCGGGCTGTCGGCCGACGAACTCCGCGAGTTCGACGCCGGGGTGCAGCGGGAGGCCCAGCGGAAGTTCCGGGGGGTGGCGGCGGTCTGCCTGAAGGTCGGGGAGAAGGGGCACCACTTCCGGGAGATGCTCTTGGCCCGGGCCCGGGCGTTCCTGGACGCCAAGCTGGACGCGGCCGACCCGGCGGCGGTGTTCTTCCGCAACCGGGCCGGGGACGAGTCCGACCATCCCCTCATCGGCGAGGCGTTCGGGGAGGCGGCCCCGGAGCTGGCCGGGCTGAGCGGCCGGGGGCAGGACGAGGTGATGGTCTTGTCGGCCCCGGCCGGGCCGGACGGGGACCGGTTCCGGAGGCTGGTGGCGGACGCCCTGCCGGGGGTGGAGCTGGTGCCGGCGGCGGTGGCCGACGACATCGCGTTCTACCGGGAGTGGCCGCACCTGGACCTGGCCGACCTGCCGCACCTGGGGGACGCCGGGCAGGACGCGGCCGGGGTGATGGCTGCGGCCGACCACCCGCCGCACGCCCGGGTCGACATCCCCTGGGGCCGGCCCGGCGGCGGATGATTCCAGCCCGGACACACCCCCCGCGCCTGACGAATCGATTTGCGGCCTGACACATCCGGTCGCGGCCGAACAAATCCCGATCAGACCGACGGCCGGGGCGGCCGGGTCACGGCACCGGCCGGGGCTGCGGCAGGGGGTTCGGGCCGCCCCTCTCCCCCGGCGGGGGTGGCCCGACCGCCGGGTCGGTCGCCGGCAGGACGCACCCGCCGGCACCGGGCGGGACTCCGGCGGCCGCGTCCAGCCCGATCACCGCCCGGTAGTTGGCCACCGCCCCGAAGTACAGCCCCAAGGCGTTCGCCACCCGCCCCCGGGCCTCGGCCAGGGCCACCTCTTGCAGGTTCAGCTCGAACAGGTCGGTCCGGTCGGCCTCGAACCGGCGGGTGGCCAGCTCGACCACCCGGGCCGCCTGCCCCAGCTCGCCCCGGGCGGCCGCTACCCGCCGGTACGTCTGGGCCAGCTCGCTGACCGCGTCCTGCACCTGGGCCGCGATCTCGTCCCGGGCGTACCGCTCCTGGAAGAGGAGCTGCGCGAGCTGGGCCTGGGCCGTCCGGGTCAGCCCGCGGGCGGCCCGGAACGGCAGCGGCACCGCCAGCGACGCCCCGACCTCGGCGAACGTCCGGTCGGTGGCGAACGGCCCGGTCCCGGTGAACGTCTTCTTCGAGAACCCCACGTCCTGGGCCGCGGCCGCGAACGTGTTCACCTCGGGCAGCAGTTGGTTGGTCGCCAGTTGCAGGTCGTTCGCCCGCCGCTCCTTCTCCAGCCGGAACCGCTCCAACTCCGGCCGGCGGGCCAACGCCCCCTCCACGTCCCGGGCGAGTTGGTCGGGCCGCGGGGCCGGCGGCTCCAGGGCCGCGAAGTCCGGCAGCAGCCAGTCGCTCGGCGGGACGACCGGGTTTCCGGCCGCGTCCCGGACGAACAGGGAGAGCCGGACGGCGGCCTGCTGCAACGCCCGCTCGGCCGACAGCCGGAGTTCCCGCCGGGCGAACACCGCCCGCCGGTTCTGGGCGGCGACGAACTCGGAGACGGCCCCGGCCTCGGCCCGCCGGTCGAACTGGACCTGCCGCTCCTCGGCCAGCCGCAACAGGCCGTCGGCCACCCGGTACTGGGCCCCGGCGGTCTGCCACGCCCAGTACGCCTGGGCGGCGCTGCGGAGGAAGTCGAGCCGGGCCCGGGCGACCGCCGGGTCGGCCAGCCGCTCCTGAATCTGGGCCGCCCGGAGCCTGGCCCGGCGGGGGTCGATGTCGCGGTTCTGGAGGAGCGGGACGGAGACCCCGGCCCGGAACTCGCCGCCGTCGGCCGTCTTCCGCTCGCCGTAGTAGATCGGGAAGTTGCCGTCCCCGAGCCGCCACCCGGCGTAGGTGGTGGCCCCGCCGAACGGGCTGGCCTGCTCGACCCCGAGGTCGAGTACGCCGTTGCCGAACGTCCCGAATCGCTCGGCCCCGCGGCCGCGGACGACCGGGTCGAACCCGCCCTCGGCCGACAGCCGCTGGCCGGCGGCGACCTCCCGTTCCTGCTCGACGGCCAGCAGCAGCGGGAAGAAGTGCTGGACGCTGGCCAGGACCTCGCCCAGGGCCAGCGGGGCGGCCGCCCCCTCGCGGGCCTTGACCGGGTCCGGGGCCGGCGGGTCGGGGAGCTTCCCCGGCTCGGCCGGGGGCGGGAGCTGCGGCGGCGGGAGCGGGTCGCGGATGAACGCCCCCTCGGGCAGCGGCTCGCGGACGGCGGCGCACCCGGCCGTTGCCAGCGCCAACACCCAGGCCGTCCGTGGCCGCCGGCGGATCATCGGCAACCTCACTCCGGGCGAGCGGGGGGCGTGTTGGCCCCGGATGCGCGGGGGCAGCGGGGGGGAAGGCCACCAACCCCCCCCCCCCGTTAATT
>JAIEQN010000640.1 GCA_019747685.1 Gemmataceae bacterium | reverse complement strand
GGGGCGGGAGGCTCGCCGGCCGGCCGCGGGACGGGCGGCGGGTCGGCCGCCGGGTCGGGGTCGGGCCGCGGCGGCACGGGGAAGAACATCGACACACCTCCGGCCGCCGGACGCCACGCCCCCCGGACCTTCCCGCCGGCGGTCGGCCGGGTCGAAGCACCGGGCGGTCGTATTCATAACCCGAGTCTAACCCCGCACCCGGCCGCGGACAACCGAGGACCCGCCGTGACCGACCCGCAGGCCCTCGACCGCCGGCGGTTCGGGTACTGGGCCGGCCACCTGGTCGTCATGGGGAGCATGATCGGGGCCGGCATCCTGACCACCTCCGGGTACACCCTCCGGGCCACCGGCAACCCCCAGGCCCTGCTCGCCCTGTGGCTCGTCGGCGGGGTCCTGGCCATCTGCGGGGCGCTGACCGTCGCCGAGCTGGCCACCGCCCTGCCCCGGTCCGGCGGGAACTACGTGTTCGTCCGGGCCGGGTTCGGGCCGGGGGCCGGGTTCGTCTCCGGGTGGGCCACCTTCGTCCTCGGGTTCGCCGCCCCCACGGCCGTCATCGCCCACCTGGCGGTGTCGTACCTGACGGCCGGGCTGCCCGACCGGCCGGGGTGGGTCGTCCCGGCCGGGGCGACGGCCCTGATCCTCGGGGTCGGGGCCGTCCACACCCTCGGCGCCCGGCACAGCGCCTGGCTCCAGACGGCGGCCACGGTGACGACGGCGGCCGTCCTGGTCGCCCTGTCCGCCGGCGGGTTGTTACTCGGGACCGGCGACTGGAACCACTTCCGGGCCGGCGGGTGGCCGACGGCCGGGCAGTGGCCGGCCCTGGCCGCCGGGCTGATCTACGTCGGCTACGCCTACGCCGGGTGGGACGCCGCCGGGTACCTGGCGGGCGAGATCAAGGACCCGGCCCGGACCCTGCCCCGGTGCCTGGTCGGCGGGGCCGGAACCGTCGTCGCCCTGTACCTGCTGGTCAACGCGGCCTACGTCTACGCCCTCGACCCGGCCGGGATGGCGGACCGGGACGACGAGGCGGTGAAGAAGGTGGCCGAGCTGGCGGCGGCGGCCCTGTTCGGCCCGGCGGTGGCCGGGGCGGTGGCGTTGGCCCTCGGGCTGACCCTGCTGGCGTCCGTCAGCGCGTACCTGCTGACCGGCCCGCGGGTGGCCTACGCGATGGCCCGGGACGGGGCCTTCCCGGGGTTCGCCGGGCGGCTCCACCCGGCCACCGGGACCCCGGCCGCGGCCACCCTGACCCAGGCCGCCCTGGCGTCCGGGATGGTGTGGGCGGCCGACTCGTTCGAGCAGCTCCTGGGGTACGCGGCGGTCGGGCTGGCGGCCCTGTCCGGGCTGACCGTGGCCAGCGTGTTCCCGCTCCGCCGGCGGGCGGGCCTGGCCCACCCCTACCGGGTGCCGCTGTACCCGCTGCCGCCGCTGTTGTTCCTGCTACTGACCGGGTGGACGGTCGGGTTCGCGGTGTACGACGAGGGCCAGCGGGAGGCCGCCCTGCTCAGCCTACTGACGCTCCTGGCCGGGGTGCCGCTGGCCCGGCTCGTCCGGCCGCGGTCGGACTGAGGCCCGGACGGGGCGGGCGGGTCGTCCATGCCCCGGCGGTGGCGGCCGCGGCGCCCATTGGTTTGGTTCGGCTACACGCACACCCTGCGGCCGAACCAATGATTCCGGTTTGACCGCCACATCGACCCGTATTGGTTTGATTTCGGAACCCACACACCCAACGCCGAAACCAATGAATCCGGTCGGACCGACGAACGACAGGGCAACGCCCCCGTGGTGATGACCGATGTGGAGCGGCGGCCGGCCACCGGTTAGGATGGGGGCGAACCACCAGCGGAGGGCCGCCGATGAGCGTGGACGCGATCCTGAAGGAAGTCGAGGCGTTACCGGCGGACGAGCGGTCCGAACTCCTCGGCCGGCTGTTCGACCGGTACGCCGACAGCGGGCCGGACCTGGCCGCGGAGATGCCGGCCGCCCTCCGAGCCGAGTTGGAACGGCGGATCGCCGACTCGGACGCCAACCCCGGCTCCGGCATCCCGTGGGAGGTCGTCCGGGCCGAGGCCCGCAAGAGGTTCCGGTCATGAGCCTTCCGACCGAGTTCCGGACGGAGGCCCAGGATGAGTACAACGAGGCGATCGACTGGTTCGAGGCTTTCCGGCCCGGCGGCGGGGCGAGGTTCGAGGCGGCGGTCGAGGCGACGCTTGCCCGGATCGCGGCCAACCCGCGGATGCACGCCGTCGTGCTGGCCGACGTGCGGAAGACCGTCGTCAGCGGCTACCCGTACTACTGCGTGTACTACCGGGAGCGGCCGGCCGATGTCGAAGTCCTCTCGGTTTTCCACACCAGCCGCGACCCGTCCATCTGGCAGGCCAGGGTTTAGCCGCTGTAATGCCGGCCGGTTGAACGCAAACCACCGGTGATCGTCCGGACGGCATGTAGCACTTGCCTATGGACGCGGTACGACCTAACAGCAGGGCGAATAACCGGTTCGGTCCAGATCATCCGGCTTCAACGACATCTGCGAGTCGTAGCGACCGCGCTGAGGGGATCGATTGCTCTATCAGTCTCGGCCAAAAAATTTCTCGACAGATAACTTTCGTAGCGCATAATGCCGCGGCGTCGAGTTCTCCAGGAACCTTCACCCAAGGGCCTGTCATGAGCACCGGCAGGAACATCGGTCAGGACCGGACCCGGACGGCCGAGGTGATGGCGGGCGGGGTTCGGACCGATGAAGGGAACCCGAGGACCAACTGGCTCGGGCACCGTCTCGGAAGCAAGGCGGACAGGATCGACCAGATGCTGGTCGACGGTGCGTTCCGGGCCACCCTCATGCAAGCCCGTCGGACGCCGGCCGCGGTCCAGCAGCACTGCAACCACCTCCGCGACGAACACGGGCTGGGCATCACGGAACGGACCGACGGGCGGCTCACGTTCGACATCTGATCCCAGTCGCGACGACCAAGTGGTGGCAATGTAACGACGCCGCCCGACCGAGTAGCCGGTCGGGCGGCTCGCGTTGCTCGGCTCCGGGGGACTCACATCCCCCGGCTCGCCGGGTCGGTTACGGCACCTCGACGTTCTCCTTGGCGGCCCACTCGCGGAGCTGCTTCATCCCCCGGACGTTGATCTGCCGGACCCGCTCCTTGGTGATCCCGAAGTGCTGGCCGATCTGCTCCAGGGTCATCTCCTGGCTGCCGTCCAGCCCGGTCCGCATCCGGATCACGTCCCGGGTCCGCGGGTCCAGGTGGTCCAACAGCCGGTTCACCCGGGCCCGGGCCGCGTCGGCCTGCGCCAGCACCTCCTGCTCGTCGGTGCGGACATCCGCCTTGGCCTCGAACAGCTCCTCGTGCCCGGTCATGTACCGCTGCTTGTGGGTCTTCGCGTCCGGAATGCTCCGGGCGAAGTTCTTGATGATCGCCCACGTCGCGTAGGTCGAGAACTTGTTCCCCCGGGCGTAGTCGAACTTCTCGA
>JAIEQN010000313.1 GCA_019747685.1 Gemmataceae bacterium | reverse complement strand
GCGAGGGCCGACGGCGGGTGCCACCGGTCGGCCGACTCGTCCTTCTCCCGCCGGCAGTGGGCGAGGAGGGCGTCGAGGGTGGGGAAGCGCTCGTCCGGCGCGCGGCGGAACAGCTCCCCGCTCGCGCGGGTCAGGTTCTGCTTGGTCACGGCATGGCCTCAGAAGGGAACTGCGGAATAGGGTTTGAGAAACCAAAACGTGTTTGCACCACCGGCCTCTCGGGGGCCGTGCGGGGCGAGGCCGGCCGCGGGGTCGGGGGGAGGTCGAAGGGACAGACGTGGAAAGACCGGCCGAACTGCTTGCCAGAGGGCCGGACGGTTAGCACGGGACCGTGGTGAACTCAAGCGGCGGGGGTCCGGGGGAGCGGACGACGTGGCGATGAACTGCGCGCCCGGGTGGGGACGCCCGGGTCCGCGAGCGCGAGGGCGGCGAAGCATTCGCTGACGCGATCCGGCAGGTGCGGACGGAGTGCGGCCGGTACTTCCGATTGCGCTCCTTCATCCTCTCCGCCGTCGCGGCCCAGGGGAGCGGGCGGGTTGGTCATTTCGGTATGCGACGGGATCGGCGGGCCGAGAAGATCGTCCCTTTGCAGGAACCTGCGGTTCCCGCGCCCTCCCTTCGGCACGACGTAGAGCGCGAGGTGGGGTGACGCACGCCGGAGGTGACAACCCCCTCCGACTCCCTCCGGTTCTGGCTGCCCCATTCGGCCCGACAGAGGTACGGAGACGCACTCATGCCGGCCGCGCCTGTGGCCGCCGGCCGTCATCGGGGGCAGCCCCTGTGACCCCCGATGACGACCGACGGCGACGGCTGACCCGCCCCATCCCGAACCGGGTGGTTGAATGGTGTGACGGAACCGGACGGGACGTGACGGCGGGCGGGGGTTCAGCCGCCCCTCTCGGCTGCCTTCTTCGCCCCGCACGACCAGCACAGGCCGAGCTGGGGGTCGGGGGCGGCCCGCCCCGTCCCGGCCGGGGCCTGGCCCCACCTGCACGGCACCCCGGCCGCGGCCGCCCGGGCTTCGAGCGCCCGGATGAGGGCCGCAGCCTCCGGATACCAGAACGCGATCTCGTCCAACTCCCCCTTCCGGGCGAACGCCCCGCACAGGCATTCCCCGGACATGCAGAGCCGCTCGACCACCGGGTTCCGGGGGAGCCGGTGCGTGTCGAGGTAAGCGTGCTTGTCGTCGTGCGTCCAGCGGAGGAGCGGGGCGACCCACACCCGGCCGTCCTTCCGCTGGACCGGCTCAACGTACCCCATCCGCCGCCGGCTCTCCTGCCGGCGGATGCCGGTGACGAGCAGGATCAGGTCCGACCGCTTCGCCTTGTGCTCCCGGCTCAACTGCCGGAGGCAGCGCTCCTTCAGCCGGTTGTAGATGAGAGTGTGCCCGGCCGGGCCGGGGAACCCCCAGCGGAGGACGATCTCCTCGTACGGGACCGGCGGCCGGTACTCGGCGAGCGGCCAGCCGTGCGCCCGGCAGGTGTCCCGGACGAACGTGCGGGTGTCCGGGATGCCGGTCCCGGTGTCGATGTGGACGCACCCGTCGAACCGCGGCGAGCGGCTGGCGAGGTGGGCCGCGCAGAGCGAGTCGTGGCCGCCCGAGAACAGGGCGAACACCTTGACCGGGCGGTACGTCTCAACCGCCCCGGCCAGGACGGACAGGCCCTCGGCCGCCGGGTCGGCACCGGAACGGGTCGGTCGTCGGGGGCGTTTCGCTCGTCACTCATGCCGGGGTAGATGCCCCGCCGCCCCGGATCGGTGCGCCGCCCGGCCGGTTGACGGCCCGCCCGGCCCGTGCTACTGGCCGACCCCACACAGTCGGTCGAGAAGACGTACCCCAACCGATTTCGCGGACGCAGTCTGCCCGCGGAGACCGGTGGTGCAATTCGGTTTTCCATTCCCGTTTGACACCCTTTGTTGGAGGCGACGCCATGACCGCGTCCCCGGCGGCGGTGCAGCGCACCCTCGCCACCCTGCGGGCGAGCCCCGCCCTGTTCGGGCCGCCCGGCGAGCCGTGGGCCGACATGATGAGGCGGATCGCGACCCCCGGCCACGCCGCGGAGGTGGACCAGGATAGCTACGACTATTACCTGAACGTCCTTCCGCCGCGGTGGATGGGGGAGGGGTTCATGTTCGCCGAAGGGGCGGAGCCGCTCCGCTACTTCTGGCGGACCGGCCGGCGGTTCTTCTGCCGGCAGATGACCTGGAACGAGACCCTGATCTTCTGTGCCGCGGCCGGCGTCCCGACCCCGAACTGACGGCACCCGAAGCGACTCGACCCGGCGGCCGAGTAGGGTGCCGCCCACCCTTCGCCCGAACCCGATCCTCACGACCCGAAAGGGACTACGAGATGAGCGCGACGAAGAACGCCCCGGGGCGGCCCGCCCCGGCGAACGGCCGCGGCCGGGAGCCCGGCGACGAGCCGGCCCGCGACGACCGGAAGCCGGTCCACGAACTCCGCCTCGGCCGCATCCGGGCGGCGGTCTGGCTGAATGACACCGAGAACGGCCCGCGGTACAACGTCCAGATCAGCCGGCTCTACAAGGACAAGGCGGATAAGTGGAAGGACTCCTCCAGCTTCGGCCGGGAGGACCTGCCGCTCGTCGCCAAGGTGGCCGACCTGGCGATGGTCTGGATCTACGAGAACCCGGCCGGCACCGAGAAGTGACCCCGGAGGTGACACATGCCCCCTCCGACCCCGCTGCCGGTACCCCTGGGCCAGACCGTCGCGACGCCCGCGGCGCTCGACGCGGTGACGCGGCCCGAGATGGTAGCTGCCCTCCGCCGGCACGCCGCCGGCACGCCGCCGGCGATTGGGGCGAAGTCGATGACGAGGACCGGGCGGCGAACGACCACGCCGTGAAGTCCGGCGAGCGGCTCCTGTCGGTCTACCGGGCGGCGAACGGGACCACCTTCTGGGTGATCACCGAGGCCGACCGGTCCGTTACGACCCTACTCCTTCCGGAGGACTACTGACTGGTTCTACTTCAGGCCCGTTGCACCACCGGGCCTCCTTTACGCTCTTTGAAACGGAACGCGGGGATGATGTTCGTCTGCTACAGCGTGACGCTCGGGATGGAGGGCCTGGCCTACCAGTGGCCCGACCTGTCCCTCCTCCTCGTCATGCTGCTCGTCGCCCGGTCCGTGCGGCGGTAGCCGCCTGCCGTGCCCGCCCCCGCCCGCGGGGCCGGTCAGGGTGGACGCTCGCGCAGGACGACAGGTTGAAACCGCCTCCGCCCCGTCGTGGGGCCGCCCAGGACGGGGCGGAGGCCGCCGCGGGGGCGTTCCCCCGCGGGCCGCCGCCCCTCGCCACACGGGAGGGGCTTGCGATGGACGAAGTGAACGCGATCGACGAATTGGTCCGCGAACTCCGGGGGCGGAAGCCGGGCGGCCGGCGGCGGGCCGCCGAGAGGATCGGGGCGCTCGGGCCGCCGGCGGCGAAGGCCGTGCCGGCGCTGCTCGACGCCCTCGGCGACC
>JAIEQN010000380.1 GCA_019747685.1 Gemmataceae bacterium | reverse complement strand
CCGGGCCGGGCGTCGCACCGGCCCGGCCGCGACGGCGACTTCCCCCCCGCCCGGCCGGCTGGTATACTCCACCGCACTCACGGCAACGCGACTCGAACTCGCAAGCGGGCGCGGCCATGCGGCGGACGGCGGCGGGGAATCAGCGGGCCCCTGCGCCCACACCCCCGACCCGACGGCGGAACGGTCCGCTGGTCGGGCTGGGGGTCGTCGCCGTCGTGGCGGCCGGGGTGGTCGGCTATTACGCCACCCGGCCGACCCCGGCCGCCGTCCCCGACGCCCGGCGGATCAACGACCTGCTCGCCGCCGGCCGGCTCGACGAGGCGGCGGCCGCCGCCGACCGGCTCCGGGCCGCCCGCCCCGACGACCTCGACGCCCACCTGCTCTACGTCGACGCCAGCCTCCGCCGGGACCACCTGCCCGGGGCGATCGACGGGGCCCGGGAGGCCCTCCGCCTCCGCCCCGACTCCCGCGGCCTGCGGGAGCAACTGGTCGTCTGGCTGTTCCTCACCGGCCGGACGGCCGAGGCCGACGAGGAGTGCCACCGCTGCCGGGCCGACCGCCCGGCCGACCCCCGGTCGGCCGTCCTCCACGCCGACATCTGCCGCCGGCTCGGGGACAACGCCCGGGCCGAGCAAATCCTCGACGGCCTGCCCGCCGGCGGCCCGCCGAACCCCGCCGCCCTGGTCCTCCGCGGGGCCCTGTACCTGGACGCCGACCAGCCGGAGAAGGCCGAGCCGCTGTTGCGGGACGCGGCCGGCCGGCCCGGCGAGCACCAGCAGCGGGCCCGACATTACCTCAGCCTGGCCCTCACCCGGACCGGCAAGGAGGACGAGGCCCGGCGGTTCGCCGCCGACCTGCTCCACCAGCAGGCGGTCGACATCTGGTCGAAGTACGGCCGGCCGGACAGCCCGGCGTACCGGGTGAGCCTGGCCGAGGCGCTGATCCGGGCCGGCCGCGGGGCCGAGGCGGTGCCGCTGTTGGACGGGGTGCTGGCCAAGGCCCCCGACGACCCGTCCGCCCACCGGCTGCTGGCCGAGTACCACGCCGCCCGGGGCGACGCCGCCCGGGCCGCCGACCACCGCCGCCGGGCCGGGGACTGACCGCCCCGTCGCCGGCGCGACGCCGATTCGATGGAAGTGGACCGGGGACTCGCACCCCGCCGGGGCGGCCGACTCGTGGGCCGGCACCGGCCCGACTCGCGGCGAACGGAGCCTCCATGTTCCGGTGGATCACCCCCGCCCGGGCCGGGCTGGCCGCGGCCCTCCTGGTCGCCGCCGGGGCCGGCTACTGGCTCCTCGGCGGTTTCCCGCCGGCCCCCGCCGACCCGCCGGCGTCACCCGCGCCGACCCCCGGCGTCCCGTGGTTCGCCGACGAGACGGCCGCGGCCGGGATCGACTTCGTCCACCACGACAGCGCCACCCCGGCCCACTACATCCACGAGGTGATGGGGTCCGGGGTGGCCTGGATCGACTACGACGCCGACGGCCGGCCGGACCTGTTCTTCGTCCAGGGCGGCCCGGTCCGGCCCGGCCCCGGCCCGCACCCGACCAACAAGCTGTACCGCAACCTCGGCGGCGGCCGGTTCGCCGACGTGACCGAGGCCGCCGGGCTGGCCCGGACCGGGTTCGGGATGGGGGCGGCCGTCGGCGACACCGACAACGACGGGTTCGACGACCTGCTGGTCACCTACTTCGGCGGGGTCGTCCTGTACCACAACGAGCCGGCCCCGGGCGGGGGCCGGCGGTTCGCCGACGTGACCGAGGCGGCCGGGCTGAAGGACCCCCACTGGGCCACCAGCGCCGCCTGGGCGGACATCGACGGGGACGGGCTGCTCGACCTGTACGTGTGCAACTACTGCGAGGTCGACCTGGCCAACTACCCGGCCTGCACCGACCCCAAGTCGGGCGAGCCGATGTGCTGCCCGCCGTCCCACTTCCCGGCCACCCGCCACCGGCTGTTCCGCAACCTCGGCGGCGGGCGGTTCGAGGACGCGACCGGCCCGAGCGGGCTGGCCGAGGTCCCGCCGGCCCCGGGGCTAGGGGTCGTCGCGGTGGACCTGGACGGGGACGGCCGCATCGACCTGTACGTGGCCAACGACATGAAGCCGGCCTACCTGCTGCACAACCGGGGCGGCGGGCGGGTGGCCGACGTGGCCCTGGCGGCCGGCGTCGCCCTCGGGCTGGACGGGACCCTGGTGGCCGGGATGGGGGTGGCCGCCGGGGACGTGGACGGGTCCGGCCGGCCGTCCCTGTTCGTGACCAACTTCGAGCGGCGGCCGAGCGTCCTCTACCTGAACCGGGGCGGGCTGCGGTTCCGGGAGGCCGGGATGCCGTCCGGGCTGGCCGGCCCGGCCCTGACCCGGCTCGGGTTCGGGGCCGCGTTCCTCGACGCCGACCTGGACGGGAGCCTGGACGCGGCCACCGCCAACGGCCACATCCACCGATCGGCCGCCAAGGTGGCCAACTCCCGGTATCCGCAGTCGGCGCAGTTGTTCGCCGGCGACGGCCGGGGGAAGTTCCGGGACGTGTCGGCGGCGGCCGGGCCGTACTTCGCCGAGGCCCGGGTCGGGCGGGGGCTGGCGGTGGCCGACTACGACGACGACGGCCGGCCGGACCTGGCGTTCAGCAACAGCGGCGGCCCGCCGGCCCTGTTGCACAACCTGACACCGACGGACCACGGCTGGGTGCGGCTGGAGCTGGTGGGTGACGGGGTGAAGAGCAACCGGAACGCGGTGGGGGCGCGGGTGGAGGTGGAGGCCGGGGGCGTCAAGCAGGTGCGGTGGGTGACCGGCGGGGGCAGCTACCTGTCGGCGTCGGACCGCCGGTTGAGCGTCGGCCTGGGCACCGCCGAGAAGGTGGACCGGGTGACGGTGACGTGGCCGTCGGGCCGGCGGGACGAGTACCGGGACCTGCCCGGCCGCCGGGCCTACCGGCTGGCCGAGGGCCGCCCGACCCCCGAGCCGCGGTGACCGGGCCGCCCGGGCGAGAAACAGCCCCGGCGGCCGGGCCGGAATTCGGGCCGGATTTTTCTTGCACCGGCCGGGTGCGGGTGGTGTAATCCCCTCATGACCGGCCGCCCGAACCTCCGTCCGCCCCGCCGCAGCCGCCCAAGCTGGAGGACGGGGCGGACATCCGGACGGTGCAGGAGCTGCTCGGCCACGCCTACGTGGCGACCACGATGATCTATACCCACGTCCTGAACCGGGGCGGGCGGGGGGTAGTCAGTCCGGCCGGCCGGCTGGGGGCAGCCCCGGCCCCGAGCGCTACCCAGACCGGCCGGTCTGGGTAGCGCTCGGGCGGCCAGCCGGGCGGGCCGACTTAACTGCTGCGGGAGGACCGCGTTCGGTGTACGATCGGCGGTAGGTCGGCAGCGCTAGCCAGACCGGGGGCGAGCGCTAGTAGTTCATTGCACCTGATCTGGGGCGTTCCTATCGTGTCTCCTGACCCCGGTCAGGAGGACGGCGATGCCCC
>JAIEQN010000474.1 GCA_019747685.1 Gemmataceae bacterium | reverse complement strand
CCCCCGCTCGCCGAGACTCGCCGTTCGCTCCCCGTATCCGTTCAACAACGGGGGTACTCACACCGGAGTCGTCTACCGCGATGGACCAGGTTCTCAAGCTCGGGCTGCCGGCCGGGTCGCTCCAGGAGGCGACGGCCGAGCTGTTCCGCAAGGCCGGGTACAAGGTCACGTTCGCTAGCCGCAGCTACTACCCGGCGATCGACGACCCGGAACTGCATTGCACCCTGATCCGGGCGCAGGAGATGGCCCGGTACGTCCGCGACGGGTCGCTGGATTGCGGCCTGACCGGGTACGACTGGGTGGTCGAGAACGACGCCCAGGACGCGGTCGTGGAGCTGGCCGAGCTGGTGTTCAGCAAGGTCAGCCGGCGGCCGGTCCGGTGGGTCCTGGCCGTCCCGAACGACTCCCCGGTCCGCGCCCCGAAGGACCTCCAGGGGAAGCGGATCGCCACCGAGGTCGTCACCATCACCCGGAAGTGGCTGGCCGAACACGGGGTGACGGCCAACGTCGAGTTCAGTTGGGGGGCGACCGAGGTGAAGCCTCCGAAGCTGGCCGACGCCATCGTGGAAGTCACCGAGACGGGCAGCTCGCTGCGGGCGAACAACCTGCGGATCGTGGCCGACCTGTTGACCAGCACCACCCGGTTCATCGCCAACCCGGGGGCCGCGGCCGACCCGTGGAAGCGGCGGAAGATGGACGACCTGGTGCTGATGCTCCAGGGGGCGATGGCGGCCGAGGGGCAGGTCGGGCTGATGATGAACGTCCGCCGGGCCGACCTGGACCGGGTGATCGCGCAGCTCCCGGCCCTGAAGAACCCGACGGTGTCGAACCTGGCCGACCCGGACTGGGTGGCGGTGAACACCATCACCGCCGAGGACACCGTCCGGCACATCATCCCGCAGCTCAAGGCGGCCGGGGCGTGCGGGATCGTCGAGTACCCCTTGAACAAGATCATCGACTGACGGCGGCTACCCGGCCGGGTCGTCCAACCACGCCTCACGGTTCGCTTCGGCCCGGTCGTGGCGGAACGTGAGCGTCCGCCCTTCGAGCACCCCGTCGGCCATCCCAAGGACGATCTGCTGGAGCAGGGCCGTCCCGGCCGGCTGGTCGGCCGGCGCGACCAACAGCCGGGCCAGCACCCCCCGGTCCGGCAGTCGGTCGTCCGTGGTGTGGTCGAACAGGGCGAGGGTGATCCGGGCCAGTTGGTAGCGGTACATGCAGCCGAGGATGCGGCGCTCGGTCACGGGCAGCCCGCCGTCCGGGCCCGGGGCGGTCGGGATCGCGGTGAACGGCACCTTCTCCCACAGGTCCATCGGGACGACCGTGACCGGCATCCCGGTGCCGACGATGGCCCGCTGGTCGCGGCGGTACTCCGGTTCGCCCGCACCGGGCGAGGGGCCAACCCGCACCCGGGCGAAGAGCCGCGGGACGCGGGCGGCCAGGGCGGAGCCGTCGGCCAGCCGGAAGGTGTCCGCGCCGGCGTCGGCCGGGTACAGGCGGATGCGGGCCACGGCGGTCACCCCTCGGCGTGGTCCCACGGCTCGACGTAGACGACCACCAGCCGGTTCGGGTGCACCGGTGGCCGAAGGGTCTGGGACGCCCGGAGCTGGAGCCGGAGCGAGCTGGCCTCGTCGGAACCGATCACCCGGCCCCGGTAGATGGCCACGTGCTTCCCGCCGTACGGGCCGAGTTCGCCGCCCGGCCCGCGGCTCTGCTCCCGCCACATCCAGGCCCAGTCCGCGTTCACCTCCCCACGGTCGAAGGCCGGGGACCGGGCCTCCAGCTCGTTCAACTCGGCGACGATCCGCGCCTGCTCCGCGGGCGGCAGGTAGTCCTGCGGCGGTTGGGCCGGCCCCGGGTGGCCGTTGGCCGGCGGGTCGGGGGTCAGGGCGACGAGCCGGGCCAGGATCGCCCGCCGCTCGGCCGGCGGCAGCGGCAGCACCGCCCGCTCCAGGTCGGCGGCCAGTTGCCGGGGGTCGGCGGTCTCCCCAGCCCGGGCGGGTGGGACGGCGGGGGCAGCGGTCGGGGTCATGGCGTCCTCCCGGTTCGGCCGGACGGGCCTCCGCCTCATGCTACCACCGCCGGCCGGGGAACGGCAAACGGCCGGGGGCCGGTGGGCATCACCCCACCGGCCCCCGGCCGCCGAGCGTCCGCCCCCGGGGTTAGTACCGGAGCAGGAACCCCAAGTTGACGCCCTGCACCCAGTAGTCGTCCCGGGCCAGGACGATCCGCGGGGCGGCCGGCCGGCCGGCCGCCCCGTAGTTCGGGCTGAGCGGGACGGTCGCGGTGTTCACCACCGGCCCGGCCAGGGTCCCCGGCCGGACCACGTCGCTGATCCACAGGTAGTTGTATCCGACGAACCCGGTCAGGCTCCGGGTCAGGGCGATCCCGACGTTGATCGTCCCCTCCGGGATGACCACGAACTCGTTGTCCTTGTACCGGCCGATGTTCCCGGCGTTGGCCAGCAGCCCGCCGTAGGTCCCCCCCGCCGCCCCCCGGGACAGGTCCACGAACTCGGTCTTGCCGTCGATGTCGGCCCGGTACTCCATGTTCCCGACGGCGATCTTGCCGGTCGCCATGACCGACCACATCCCGTGCCGGACCTCGGTCCGCAGCCCGAAGTTCCCGCCGTTGAACCGGTTCGCCACGGTGAACCGGTCGGTCACCTGGAACCGGCCCGGGTTGAACACGTTCACCCCGCCGACCGACACCGGGACCGGGACCGACTGGGTGCCGACCTGGGTGCGGATGCCGAACGGCCCGGTGACGAAGATCGGCACCTGGATGTCCGGGATGTTGATCTGGGAGGTGCTCTGGACGAACAGCTCCTCGTCCAGCTCCACGAACCGGTAGCCGGCGAAGGCGTCGATGCTCCACAGGGTCTTGCACCCCGGCTCGGACCGGAACAGGTTCAGGACCCCGTTCGCCTCCAGCCCCCAGAGGGAGGAGCTGGCGTCGACCACCGCCCGGGCGGCGACCGGGCCGGACAGCAGCCCGGTGCCCAGCGGGCCGGCCGCGAACGTCGGGCTGGCCACCACCAGCGAGTTCGTCCCCCGCGGGTTGGTCGAGTCGACGAACGGCCGGGCCAGGAGCGGGATGCCGGACGGGGAGGTGGCCGCCTCCACCCGGTACGACTGCTCCGGGAGCAGGAACCCGGACGCCTCGAACCCGTACCGCCGGTCGGCGTCGCCGAAGAACCCGCTGGTGATCCGGAACCCGCTCAGGGTGCCGAAGCTCAGGTCGCCGCCGCCGGCCAGGACGAGGGTGCTGCTGCGGCCGAGCAGCCCCCGGTCGTTCGGGGCGCTGGTGGTCAACAGCGGGTAGCGGTTCGGCTCGTCCCGGCTGAACCACATCAGGTACTCGAACCGGGTCCAGACGTGGGGGGCCCGGCCGGCCGCCCCCGCCCCGGCCCCGCCCGGGGCCGGCTGCCACAGCGGGGCCCCGTACGGGCCGGGCGGC
>JAIEQN010000649.1 GCA_019747685.1 Gemmataceae bacterium | reverse complement strand
TCACCCCCGCCGGCGAAGGGGACCACGGGCGGGGGGGCGGGAACGCCGGCCCAGGAGCCGGCGCGGGGTGGGTGCCGGGGCGGAGGCCCGGGCGCCCGGTTCGCCATTTCCCAGGGCCACCCAGCACACCACTTTTCACCCAAACCCCGGCCCTGCGACGGCCGGAGCACGACCGGGTCCGGTCATGCTCGACGGGCGACGAAACCAGTAGCCGGGGTGGGGGTTGTGGCCGAATCCGGGGGCGAGCATGATCGGGTGGGCGGTCACGATGACCGCCCGAATCCGGCCGAAGCCGTTACAAACCGGGCGGTTGCGTTGATCACGTCCGGCCGCGAAAAACAAGGGGGGGGAGGGGGTCATGGCATCAACCCGGTTCCTACTTCGCCTCCTTCTTACACGCGGCCAGGGCCATCAGGGCGAAGGCCGTCCCGTAGGGCTTGTGCCAGTTGTAGAACGGGTAGTCGAACCACGACCCGTCCGCCTCCTGGAGGTCCATCAGGAGCGTCGCCATGTGGTCCTGGTACAGCGCCCGGTCGGCCGCCGGCAGGAGCTTGATCGTCATCGCCCCGTAGTAGTGGCCGAAGTAGTAGAAGTACCCGGCCACCGCGAAGAACGACTCGTGCGGGATCGGCTTCTTCCGCCCCAGGCTCAGCCACCCGTTGCGGCTGATGAGCCGGTCGAGGAAGTGTTCGAGGACCTCGTCGGTGACCTTCGGGTCGCCCCACAGCCGCAGGGCGTAGTTGCAGGCCGGGGTCCGGCCGAGGCTGCCGGCGTGCATGTTGATGCCGTGGGTCGGCCGGGTGTGGAGGTAGGTGCCGTACAGGAACGACCCGCCCGGCAGCCGCTGCCACTGGGTCATCTGGATGCCCCGCTTCAGGACCTTCGGCGGCGGCTCGACCCCGATCCCCTTGCCCTCGTGCAGGGCCACCAGGACGGCCGCGTTCACGAAGCTGGTCGAGTTCGACGCCGGCCGCTGGGTCCCGGCGTCGAAGTCGTAGTACCCCCACCCGCCCTCGGCCGACTCGTACTTGACCAGCCGGTCGTACTGCCCGCGGATCATCGCCTCGATCCTGGCCCGGCGGTCCTTGTCGGCCGGCAGCCGGCCGTGCATCCGGACCAGGGCCTGGATGCCGTAGGCGTGGGTCCAGACGTTGTAGATCAGGACCGGGTCGTCCCGGCGGACCTTCGGCAGCTCCTGGAACAGGAACGCCTCGCCCTTCTCGATGGCTTTCTGGACTTCGGGGGTGTCGCCGCCGGTCTCGATCAGGGCGGACACGCACATGGCCGTGACCGCGACTCCGAACGAGTGCTGCGACCCGATCCCGGCGTAGATCGGCACCCCGCCCTTGAGGGCCGGGCTGCCCCAGGAGCCGTCCTTGTTTTGGGTCTCGATCAGGAACTCGACCCCCCGGCGGATCGACGAGTCGAGCTTCTCGGGGGTGACGGGGTCGATCGGCTTCGGCTTGTAGTCGGGCGTCTTCGGGGCGTCGGCCGGCGGGGCGTCGGCGGCCGGCTTCGGGCCGTCGGCGGCCCCGGCCGACAGGGCCAGCCCGAGCAGCAGGTGAGCGGTCATCGGAAGGCTCCGGGGCGGGGCGTTGGTGGCACAGGCCGGGAGACCTGTACACGGGAACAGCACAGGCCGGGAGGCCTGTGCCACCGAAACCGGGGGTCACGGCTTGGCCGTCAGCACCTCGTCGCCCTCGGCCAGCCCGTCGGTGACCTCGACCTTGTCCCCGGCCGCCAGCCCGACCGTCACCGGCTGCTTCTTCGGCTTGGCCCCGTCGGCCCCGGGCCGGTAGACGTACTTCCCGTCCCCGTCGTCGTCCGAGAAGACGGCCGAGGCCGGGACGGTCACGGCCGCGTCCTTCTTCCCGGTCACCACCCGGACCGACCCGGTCGTCCCGGGGACTAGCCCGTCGGCCTTCGCGTCGAGCGACACCCGGACCTCGAACCGGCCGCCGAGCGGGGCCCCGCCCACCGCCGCCACCTTCCCGGCCAGCCTCTCGTCCGGGTCGGCGGTCGGGGAGAACTTGGCCGCCTGCCCGGCCTTCAGCCGGGCCCGCTCCTTCTCGTCGGCGTCGGCCCGGACGGCCACCCTGCCGGGGTCCACCACCGTCAGGAACACGTCCCCGGGCTGGACCATCCCGCCGGCGGCCAGCCCGGCCGGCCCGCCGGGCGTCGACCACTGGCCGCGGGCGTACTTGCCGTGGTAGGCCAGCCCGTCGGCCGGGGCCTTGACGGTCATGGCGGCCAGGTCCTTCTCCAGGTCGGCCAGCCGGTCCTTCGCCTTGGCCTGCTCGTACTTCGCCTTCTCCAGCCCGAGCAGCTTCTGGCGGAGGGCCAGCGGGGACGACTCCTTCGCCTTGACCAGGGTGATTTCGGCCTTCACCGCCAGGTCCTTGGCCGCCTGCTCCCGCCGCGGCAGGTCCACCTCCTTGGTCTGCCGGGTCCGGTTCCGGGACTGCTTGAGCGAGAACTCGGCCTGCTCGACCGACTGCCTGTACCGCTTCAGGATCATCGTCTCGGTTTCTTCCGTCAGGTCCTTGTCCTTGTACATCTTCTCCAACTGTTTCAGCTCGTCCTTGGCCGACTCCAGGTAGAACTCGCTCGACTTGAGGGAGAAGTCGGCGGCCTCCAGCGACAGCGGCTTGTCTACGTCCAGGAACTTCTTCAGGTCGTCGGCGGCGTTCTTGGCCTCCCGCTCGGCGGCGGCCAGGTCCAGGGGGAGTTGCTTTTCCAGGATCGGCAGCTCCAGCTCGGCCATCCGGATCGCCAGGTCGGCCAGCTCCCGCTCCTGCCGGGCGTCCTTGACCGCCTGCTCCAGCTTCTCGGCGTCGAACTCGACCACCACGTCCCCGGCCTTGACCGCCGCCCCGTGCGGCACTGCCTTCTTGACCAGGAGCGGCCCCATCCAGGCCCGCGGCCGGACCTGCACCTCGGCGGCCGACTCGGCTTCGACGACCCCCTTGAGGACGACGGCCGCGGTCAGCGGCCCCTTCTCGGCCTTGGCGGTCGGGGGCTTCGGGCCGGCGTCGGCCTTCTCCTTCTTCGCGTCCTTCCCCTTCGGAACGGGGTCGTCGGCCCAGAGCGGGCGGGAAAGGAACACGGCCCCGGCGACGGCGGCCAGGGCGAGCCAGCGGGAACGGTGCGACACGGCGGGGGTCCTCTCCGCGGCAGCGAACGGGGTCCGGGATCGGTTGTACCAGACCGACGCCGCCGACGCGAGCAGATTTCAGCCGCGGGAGGGCAAGACGTGAACACCCCGGCGCTCCGGGGCGAGCCGGGAGCGTGAGCGACCGGAGTGCCTTCCCCGGTCGCTCACGCTCCCGGCTCCCCACCGGGGGAGGGGGCGGGTGGGGTCCTTGAAAACCTAGTCGGTCATCACTTTTGAGGTGCGGGGTAGAGTCGCCGGCGCTTGACCCGGGCGTCGGCGGTCGTGAACCGCC
>JAIEQN010000475.1 GCA_019747685.1 Gemmataceae bacterium | reverse complement strand
GCGGTACGAGGAGCTGCACGTCGACGGCGGGGTGAGCGACGAGGTGTTCTTCCGGGCGTTCATGGTGGCCGACCTGAACCGGCTACACGGGCTGCCGGGCGGGGTCGCCCCGGCCGGGTCGACCCTGTACCTGGTGAACAACGGGAAGATGTACGCCGAGCCGTCGTGCGTCCGCCCGCGGGTCGGCCCGATGCTCGGGGCGACGTACCGGTCGGTGATCTACGGCAAGACCCGGGACGAGCTGTACCGCATCTACCTGAACTGCCTGGCCACCGGGGTGAACTTCCGGAGCACCGCCATCCCGCAGGACTTCGACCTGGGCGAGGGCGGGGCGTTGGGGCTGTCGGACGAGGTCCAGGAGCGGCTGTTCGACGCCGGCCGGGCGATCGGCCGGTACGCCGGCGAGGGCGGGCCGTGGCGGGCCCTGCCGCCGGGGACCGAAGCGGCCGAGCAGGTCCTGCCCCGGTCCGGCACCCGGTTCGCCACCCCCGACCGGGCCAACGGCATCGGCGCCCCGTGCTACCAGCGGTGAGAGCGGCGGAGAAGACTGGGCCGCAGATGACGCCGACTTCGACGCAGAGTAAATCAGATCGGAAGAATTGATTCTTCTGACCTGGGTTTCATCTGCGTCGAAGTCGGCGTCATCTGCGGCCCAGTCTTATTCCACCCGAGGAGGCACACCGCGATGGCCCTGTCCCCGTTGGCCGGCTTGCCGGCCCCCACCGAACTGCTGATTGACCCGGCCAAGCTCCAGCGCGACTACTACGACAAGAAGCCGGACCCGGCCGACCCCCGGCAGCTCGTGGCGTTCGGCACCAGCGGCCACCGCGGCACGCCCCTGGACGGGACGTTCACCGAGGCCCACATCCTGGCCATCACCCAGGCCATCGGCGAGTACCGACGGTCGAAGGGCATCACCGGGCCGCTGGTCATGGGCAAGGACACCCACGCGGCCAGCGGCCCGGCCCAGCGGACGGCCCTGGAGGTGCTGGCCGCCAACGGCGTCGACACGATCATCGCCGAGAACGACGGGGTGACGCCGACGCCGGTGGTGTCGCACGCCATCCTGACGTACAACCGCGGCCGCACCTCGGGCCTGGCCGACGGGATCGTCATTACGCCGTCGCACAACCCGCCGGCCGACGGCGGGTTCAAGTACAACCCGCCCAACGGCGGCCCGGCCGACACCGACATCACGAACCGGGTCCAGGACCGGGCCAACGCCCTGCTCAAGGCCGGCAACCGGGACGTAAAGCGGGTCCCGTATGAGCAGGCGATCAAGGCTTCTACGACCCGTCAGCAAGACCTCATCCGGCCCTACGTCGCCGACCTCAAGAACGTCGTCGATACGGACGCCATCAAGGCCGCCGGGCTGAAGCTGGGGGTGGACCCGCTCGGCGGGGCGTCGCTCCCGTACTGGCAGCCGGTCGCCGATACCTACGGTCTGGACCTGACCGTCGTGAACACCCACCTCGACCCGACGTTCGGGTTCATGACGGTGGACCACGACGGCAAGATTCGCATGGACTGCTCCAGCCCGTACGCGATGGCCCGGCTGGTCGGCCTGAAGGACCGGTTCCGGGTGGCCTGGGGCAACGACCCGGACGCCGACCGGCACGGGGTCGTCACCCCGTCGGCCGGGCTGATGAACCCGAACCACTACCTCGCCGTGGCCATCGACTACCTGCTGCAACACCGCCCGCGGTGGTCACAATCGGCCGGGATCGGCAAGACGCTGGTGTCCAGCAGCCTGATCGACCGGGTGGTCAACGGCCGCGGGCGGAAGCTGGTCGAGGTGCCGGTCGGGTTCAAGTGGTTCGCCCCGGGGCTGTTCGACGGGACCATCGCGTTCGGCGGGGAGGAGAGCGCCGGGGCCAGCTTCCTCCGCCGGGACGGGACGGTCTGGACAACCGACAAGGACGGCCCGATCATGGGCCTGCTGGCGGCCGAGATCACCGCCGTGACCGGCAAGGACCCGGGCGAGCACTTCCAAGCCCTCGCGGCGAAGTACGGGATGCCGAGCTACACCCGGATCGACGCGGCGGCCACGCCCGAGCAGAAGGCCGAGCTGGCGAAGCTGGCGCCGGAGAACGTGACCGCGTCGGAGCTGGCCGGCGAGCCGATCCGCCAGAAGCTGACGAAGGCCCCCGGCAACGGGGCGGCGGTCGGCGGGCTGAAGGTGGTGGCCGAGAACGGCTGGTTCGCCGCCCGGCCGTCCGGCACCGAGGACGTGTACAAGGTGTACGCCGAGAGCTTCCGGGGGCCGGACCACCTGGCCCGGATCGTGGACGAGGCCCAGCAGATCGTCGCGGCGGCCCTCAAGTAGGGTGTGTCGAGCGGACCGCGGACGGTCCGCTCGACACACCCTACGGGGTTGACGCCTGTGGCTCCGGCTCGGGCTGCGCCCCCGCCGGCTTCTCGCCGCCCGGGTGCGGGAGCGGGGCACCGGTCCGGCGGGCCACCATCCGCCGGATGTAGTCCATCTCGGCCAGGGTCGAGCGAACGGCCAGCCGGGCGTCCCGGACCAGGAACACCGCGGCCACCAGGAGGGCCGCCGCCCCGAGCAGCCCCAGCCCGACCGGGACCCACGCCAGCCACCCCTTCGAGGCGATCGACAGGCCGATGGTCAGGCTGCACCCGACCAGGAGGCCGATGGCCGTGTACAGGGTGATGACCGCCCACTGGAGGCCGGCGATCCGCCGGGCCTGGTGCCCGATCTGGTCGGCGATCAGCCCCCGCTTGGCCAGGGCCTCCTCGTCCGCCGGGTCCCACGGGGGCAGGGCCTCGGCGTCGGCGTTCAGCGCCCGCACCCGGTCGACGATCCGGCCGAGCCGGTTGGTGGTGGACAGGACCAGGGTGCCGGACGCCGAGATGAGGACGGCCGGGGTGATCATGGCCGACAGGATGTCCCCGGCGGCCTGCGGGTCGAACAACACCGGCACGGCGGCCCCCTCCCCCACGGAACCGAGGGGATAGGGTAGCGGCCGCGGGCGGCCCGGCACAGGCATTCCTGCCTGTGCCACCGACCCGTCCGGTGGCACAGGCATTCCTGCCTGTGCCCGGGATTGGGGCTACAGGTCGCGGGGGTCGACGGTGCCGTTCCCGACCCGGGCGGCCAGGTCCGGCTCGATCACCGCCGCCCAGCAGTCCGGGCAGATGCCGTGGCTGAACCGGGCCTCCGAGTGGGCCGCGATGTACGTCTCCACCCGCTGCCAGTAGTTCCGGTCGTCCCGCACCTTCTTGCAGTACGCGCAGATCGGCAACAGGCCCTTGAGCTGCTTCACCTGGCTGAGGGCGACCTCGAGCTCCTTCACCCGGTCGGCCAACCCCTGCTGCAAGGCCACCACCCGCTCCCCGACCCGCAGCCGGCTCCGCAGCTCCTGCCGGTCGAACGGCTTGGTCACGTAGTCGTCGGCCCCGCTGTCCAGCCCGGCCACGATGTCG
>JAIEQN010000512.1 GCA_019747685.1 Gemmataceae bacterium | reverse complement strand
CGACCCCGGGCACGCCGCCGCCCAGTTCTGCCTGGCCTTTTGCCGGCACGACCTCGGCCAGCTCGACCGGGCGCTGGAGCGGTACGACGTGGCCGCCGCCCTGCTGGCGACCGACCCCCGGCCGTTCTTCCGCCGGGGCACCATCTACGGCGTCCAGCGGCGGTTCGCCGAGGCCGAGGCGGAGTTCGGCAAGGCCCTCGACCGGGACCCGTCGTTCGCCGACGGCTACCGCAACCGGGGGGTGGCCCGGGCCGACCTGAAGAAGCACGCCGAGGCCCACCAGGACCTGACCGACGCCCTCGACCGCGGGGCGCCCCGGCTCCCGGTCCTCCTGAGCCGGGCGGGCGTCCGGGAGGCGATGGGGGACGCGGCCGGGGCGGCGGCCGACCGCCGGGCGGTGGCCGAGATGGAGCCGCAGACGGCGACCGACTACCTGGCCCGTGGCCGGTCCCGGCTGCCGGCCGACCCGGCCGGGGCACTGGCCGATTACCGGGCCGCCGAACAGCTGAACCCGACCTGGCCCGTCGTCCCCCAGGTCCAGGCGGTGATCCTGTCGGAGTACCTCGGGGATGACGCCGGGGCGCTGGCCGCCGCGAGCCGGGCGGTCGCCCTCGATCCGGACTCCGGGTTGGCCCGGGCGGCCAAGGCCCTGGTCCTGGCCCGGCTCGGCCGGCGGGACGACGCCCACCGGGAGGCCGAGCAGGCCCGCCCGCGGCCGGACGACTTCCAGACCCTGTACCAGCTCGCCCGGGTGTACGCGACGACCGCGGCCAACCGGCCGGCCGACGCGGCCCCGGCGGCGGCCTACCTCCGCCGGGCCGTCAAGGCCGGGTTCCGGGACGTGGACCGGCTCACCGCCGACCGGGCATTCGGGTCGGTCCGGTCCGACCCGGAACTGGCCGAGGTGGTCCGGACGCTCCGGACCCTGTCGCAGTAGCTCCGGAAATGGCCGCGGCCCCGGACACCGCCGGGGCCGCGGGGGTCATCGGCCGTTCGACCCGCCTTGTCCCTGGTGGGCGGGCGATCGGTCGGGACCGGGGGTTACGTCGGGGTCACGGCCCGCTGGGCGGGGTGTACGGCCCGGGGATCTCCGACCCCGGCGGGGCCGGCGGGACGGGGGGCGGCTCGACCGGGCCGGGCGTGCCGCCGCCCGGGGGCGGGGTGTACGGCCCGGGGATGTCGGTGCCGCTCGGGTTCTCTCGGCTCTCCAGCGCGGTCAGGTTCAGACGGGCGCGGTTCTTCATGGCGACCTCGGTTGAGGGGTTGCGAGAATCGACACGGGACGGAATCAGGGACGGCGGTAGTATCCCCTGGCGGGGCCACCGCGCCCAGAGTAGATTTTGCCGTCGGAACACAATTTGATCACTTCTTGAGTTGTCACACCTGATTTTTCGGGCGGCATACGATTCCGCCCCGCTCAGTTTCGCGCGGGGCGGAATCGGAATCTGAAAACTCGCGCCCGATCGAAAACGAGATCGCACGCCGGATAGCCCGCGGCGACGCTCGTAACTTCGCGTGTGACGTTAAACAGGGCGATCTGCGTGAGCTGGCGAACGGGGCCGCTGCACAGGCATGGGTGCTGGGATTGCCGGTCGCAGTCGGCTTCGGGTACACCTCGGCGGCCGATCCCCCGCGAGACCCCGCCGTGCCGCGTGCCTTGCCCGTCCTCGTCGTGGTGATTGCCGCCGGGTGTGACGCCGAGCCGAACTGGCTCACGCCGGCCGAAGACGCTCCGCGGCAAGCCCCGGCAGCAACCCGCTTCGACCCCGCGCAGGCCGGCACCGTCGCCGGCCGGGCGACGTGGCCCGGGCCGCCGCCGACGGCCCCGGACTTCCTGTTCGGCACGCCTCGGCCGGACGGTTCGTTCGAGTCGCGGATGATGCCGAACCCGAACCGGCCGGCGGTCGACCCGTCTTCGCGGGCCGTGGTCGGGGCGGTGGTATTCCTCCGCGGCGTCGACCCGGCCGCGGCGAAGCCGTGGGACCTGCCGCCGGTCCGGGTCGAGTGGCGGGACCGGCAGGTCGTCGTCCGCCAGGGCGACGGCGAACCCGGCCGGGCCGGGTTCGTCCGCCGGGGGGACGAGGTCGTGCTGGCCTCGGCCGACCCGGTCTACCACGTCCTCCGCGGCCGCGGGGCCGACTTCTTTAGCCTGACGTTCCCCGAGGCCGGTCGATCCTTGCCGCGGCGGTTCGACCGATCCGGGCGGGTCGAGCTGTCGAGCGGGACCGGGCTCTACTGGGCCCGGGCCGACCTGTTCGTGTGCGACCACCCCTACTACACGCTGACCGACCGCGACGGCCGGTTCCGATTCGATCACGTACCGGCCGGGCCGGTCGAGGTGGTGGCGTGGCTCCCGGGGTGGCTGCCGGCCCGCCAGGAACGCGACCCCGAGACCGGCCTCGTCACCCGCATGACCTACTCCGACCCGGTCGAGGCTGGCCGGCCGGTCGCGGTCGAGGCGGGTCGGGTGGCGCCGGCGGACTTGGTTTTGCGCTGATCGTTCACCATTTCTTCCAGCCCCTTGCTTTCCCCCCGACGGCGGGTCACAATACCGGGGCTAACGGGACCCGCTTCATGGTCATCTACCCCGCCATCGACCTGCTCGGCGGCCGGTGCGTCCGGCTCCGGCAGGGCGACTACTCGCGGGAAACCGTCTTCTCCGACGACCCGCCGGCCGTCGCCCGGCGGTGGGTCGACCAAGGCGCGGATCGTCTGCACGTCGTGGACCTGGACGGCGCGAAGGCCGGCAAGCCGGTCAACGGCCCGGTCATCCGCCGGATCGTCGAAACCGCTAGCGTGCCGGTCCAGCTCGGCGGCGGCCTCCGCACCGACGCCGACCTCGCCGCCGCGTTCGACTGGGGCGTCCGCTGGGCCGTCCTCGGCACCCGCGCCCTGCGAGACCCGTCCTGGGTCCGGGCGGTCGCTGAACGCCACCCCGGACGGGTCGTCCTCGGCCTCGACGCCCGGGACGGGTACGTGGCCACCGCCGGTTGGCTCGACGTGTCCCGGGTGAAGGCGATCGACCTGGCGAAACAGGTGGCCGACGCGCCACTGGCCGCCGTCGTTTACACCGACATCGCCACCGACGGGATGATGGCCGGGCCGAACTTCGACGCCCTGGCCGAACTCCGCTCGGCCATCGACCGGCCGGTGATCGCCTCCGGCGGGGTCTCGACCCTCGACCACCTGAAGCGGCTGGCCGCCGCCGGCACCCCCGGGTGCGTCGTCGGCCGGGCCCTGTACGAAGGAGCGTTCGACCTGTCCGACGCCCTGAACCTGACCCGGGCCAACGGCCCCGACCGGCGACTCCTCTGACGCGCCGCCGCGGGCCGGGCCTCCCGCCCGCGGCGCACGCCACCGCCGAGCCACCTCCTCGGGCCGCCCCGCCGGGCCACCCCCTTTCCCCGGAGGCCGAAATGGCCGTCAAGCACCTGGTCGA
>JAIEQN010000549.1 GCA_019747685.1 Gemmataceae bacterium | reverse complement strand
GGTCGGGGCCGGGGTCGCCGCCGCCCGCGCCGTCGCCCCCGGCCCGGCCGAGGTGCCGGAGCCGGCCGACCAGGACGCCGCCTTCCGGTCCGACCTCGGGACCGAGGACGACGAGGTCGACATGATCCCGCTGATCGACATCAGCATGGTCCTGCTCGTCTTCTTCATCATCATCTCGGCGACCGGGGCCTTGTCCCCGGTGGACGTGCCGGACATGCGGTACGCCGGGAACCTGGAGGCGGTCGCCGACTCGATCACCATGACGATCGAGCGGGGCGGCCCGGACGAGGTGTACTACACCGTCCGGGAGGGGCAGGCGGCGGCCAAGCCGGAGAACGCCCGGCTGAAGAACGACGTGGAGGCCCTGGCCGCCCTGGACGCGATCGTGGCCGAGCGGACCCGCCCGCCCGAGGTCCGGCTGGCCTGCGCCAAGGACCTGCCGAGCGACCGGGTGCTGGAGCTGTCCCGGGAGCTGAAGAAGCGGGCCGACAAGAACAGGATCCTCACCTTCCTGGCCACCGTGAACGAGGCCCCGCAGAAGGAATAACCGGCCGGCCGGGTCTCCGACCCCGAAGGGGTCGCACACCAGAGCCCGGGGTGAAACCCCGGGTCCGTACACACCGGGTCCACCATGTCCACCTGGCAAGTCCGGCGGGAAGGGTCGCCGACCGCGTACAGCCTGCCGTCGGCCGAGGCCGTGCTGGACGGCCTGCGGGACGGCCTCTGGCTGCCGACCGACGAGGTCAAGGGGCCGGACGCCCCGGACTGGGTGCCGCTCGACGCCCACCCGCAGTTCGAGGACACGGCCGAGGAGCTGGCCGCCCCGCTGCCGGAGGCCCACGACGACACCCACCTGGACATGAACCCGCTGATCGATGTCTGCCTGGTGCTGCTGATCTTCTTCATCCTGACCATCTCCTACGCCTCCCTGGAGCGGGCCATCTCGGTCCCGGAGTCGCCGGACGACGAGGGGAAGTCGCAGACCCAGAAGGTCGAGTTCAACGACATCAAGGACCGGGTGTTCCGGGTGACGGCGGTGATGGACGGGGACAAGCCGGTCATCAAGCTGGACGCCGAGGAGGTGCCGCTCGACCAGCTCGAGGCCAAGATGCGGAAGCTGATCGACTCGACCGGCAAGCGGGAGATGCTGCTCGACCTGGACGGGGCCGTCCCGTGGGGCGTCCACACCGCCATCCTGGACGCCGCCAAGGGGAACAAGGTCCACAACATCGTGCTGCGGGCCAAGCCGCGGAAATAGTGGGCGGTGGGCCGAAAGACGAGGGGCGAGGACGCATCCGCCGTCCTCGCCCCTCGTCTTTCGGCCCACCGCCGGCTGCCCGCTACTTCTTCAGCCGCTGGTCCAGCACGACGACCTCGTACTTACCGCCCCGGTTGACGAACCCGAAGGTGGTGGACTCGATGTCCTCCCGCCGGCGTTTGCGGAACGCGAGTTCCTTCCGGGCCATCTCCTCCTGGAACTCCCGCGAGAAGTAGACCCCGTACACCCGGGACTGGCCGCCGACCCCGAGGTAGTCGAGCAACAGCCGGACCTTCTTCGCGTCCTGCTCGTACATCACCAGCCGCCCGCTGAAGGCCGGGTCGCTCGTGGTGGTCGGGCGGCCGACCTTCGGGTTGTTCAGGTCGGCGAACAGGGTGCCGCTCTTGGCGTCGACCCCGCCGTCCGGGACGAACACCACCGCCTGGGCCTCGGCCAACTGCTTGCAGTACTCCCGCACGTCCTCGAACTTGAACCGGATGGTCCACCCGAGGCCCCGCTTCCAGGTGGCATCGTTGCCGGTCCCGCCCGGTCCGGTCCCGGCCGACCCGTCGAACCCCCGGCCGGGCTGGTTGCCGCTCCCAAACTTCGTGCCGATGGCCTTCTTGTCGTTCTGCTTGGCCTGGATGTTCAGGGCGTCCTGAATCTTCTCGACCGACGCTTCCTTCGTCTCGGGCAGGTCGGTCGGGTCGGGCACGTCCGGCTTTTGGAGGAACGGGTTGTTGTCCCCGACCATCGGCTCGAGTTGGCCGCCCGACCCGGCCGACCCCTCCCCCTCGTCGTCCAGCCCGCCGACCTCCATGATCTTGACCGGCACAGTCGACCGGTCCAGCCCGCCCATCAACAGCGGCAGGACGAACAGGAACCCGACGCCCACCAGGACGTGGAACAGGACGGCCGCCGTCCACGACACCGGCATCTCCAGGTGGCGGCTGTACTTGTCCCAGAAGTCCTCGTCCGGCGGCCGGGGGAACTCCTCCGACGGGTCGTAGGGGCGGTCGGCCTTCGGGTCGTCGTCGGGCTTCTTCTGCGGGGCTTCGGCGGTGGCCATCGGCGGGCCTCGCGGGCGGGGGATACTACTACCAACGTAACCGGCCGGCCGGGGTTTGCAAACCGAAAAGGGTAACGAAAAGACCCCTCCCCCCGAACCCCTCCCGCGGAGGGAGGGTAACGGAGGGAGGGGTTGATCCGGGCTTAGCCCTTCACCTCGTACTCGGCGTCCATCACGTCGTCGCCGCCCTTCGGGGTGCTGGGCGGGGCGGCCGGCTCGTCGGCCGCGGCCCCCTGCCCGGCCTTCGCCGACAGGTGCTGGGCGATCGCCCCGGCCACCTGCTCCAGCTCGGCCGTGGCCGCCTTGACGGCCGCCACGTCCTGCCGGCCGATCGCGTCCCGGACCTTCTGGACGGCCGCCGTCACCGGGGCCTTGTCGGCGTCCGTCACCTTGTCCCCGGCGTCGGCCAGCGTCTTCTCGATCAGGTGGATGCGGTTCTCGGCCTCGTTCTTGGCGTCCACGAACTCCCGCTTCTTCTTGTCCTCGTCGGCGTGGAGTTCGGCGTCCCGCTTCATCCGCTCGACCTCGTCCTTGCTCAGGCCGGAGGAACCCTCGATCCGGATCGACTGCTGCTTGCCGCTGCCCATGTCCTTGGCGGAGACGGACAGCACCCCGTTGGCGTCCAGGTCGAACGTCACCTCGATCTTCGGCGTCCCCCGCGGGGCCGGGGCGATCCCGTCCAGGTGGAACTGGCCGATCCGCTTGTTGTCGGTGGCCATCGGCCGCTCGCCCTGGAACACCTGGACCTCGACCGACGGCTGGCCGTCCGCCGCGGTGGTGAACACCTCCGACTTCTTGGTCGGGATGGTGGTGTTCTTCTCGATCAGCTTGGTCATGATCCCGCCCAGGGTTTCCAGCCCGAGCGACAGCGGGGTCACGTCGAGCAGCTGGATGTCGGCCGCCGCCCCGAGCAGCAGCTGCGCCCCCTGGATCGCCGCCCCGACGGCCACCACCTCGTCCGGGTTGACCCCCCGGTGCCCCTCCTTGCCGAACACCTCCTTGACGAGCTGCTGGACCCGCGGCATCCGGGTCATGCCGCCGACCATCACGACCTCGTCGATCTGGTTCGGCTTCAGCCGGGCGTCCTGCAGGGCCGTCAGCACCGGCTTCTT
>JAIEQN010000261.1 GCA_019747685.1 Gemmataceae bacterium | reverse complement strand
GGCGGGGCGGGCGGCAGCGTCGGGGCCACGGCCGACGGCTCCGAGCCGAGGTCGGGCAGCCCCCCGGCAGGCGGGCCTGGAACATCCCCGGTTCGTCGGCCGCGAGCGCCCCGGTTTGGCGGACGAGTTGGTAGGCCAGTTCCTTGTGACCGGCCGCGCGGAGTTCCTTCGCCTTGTCGAACAACCGGGCCAGCCGGTCGGCCTGGCGGTCGAGGACCGCCGCCTCCAAGTCTCGGGCCGCCTCCCGGGCGAGCCGGGGGGCGAGTAAGGCTATCAGGAACCGCAGCAATACTCCCATCACGAACCTCCCCGTTTGGCGTGAACGTGCGGCCCCAGGCCGGGGCAAGCCCGGTCCAGGCCGCAAGGCAAAATCGATCAGCGACTCGTCAAGGTCGGTGGTCCGTGGCAGCGCATCGGCGGCCGAGGGCGGCGGGACGGCCCGCTCGGGTCTCGGACCGCGCCTCGGCAACGATGTCCCGGACGATCCCGGTGAGCGCGTCGTGGGCGTCCAGGAACCGGAAGCAGTCCAACTCGTCGAGACCGAGCGCCTCGACGACCCGATCGACGCCGGCCGCCACGATCGGGTCGTCTGGGTCGGCTTCCGCCGGGACGAGGGCCGAAGGGACGCCGTGCAGACCGAGAACCCCCATCGCACACCCCCGGTGTCTAATCCCAGGTACCGGCAGTAGCCCCTCGGCTTGGTAGCGGAGCAGCTCGGCGTGGCTGACCATCCACTCCCGCGCCCGGCCGCGGCCGCACGCCCGCTTCTCGGCCCGGACCCGACCCAACCGACACCATTCGCGGCAGGTCCACTCGGCCTTGCCGAGGATCTCCGAGAGTTCGGCCGTGCCGTACCACTCCCTGGTCGGTTGCGGCCGGGCGAGCGTCAGCAGGACCGACTCGATCCGGTCCAGCCGGCCGACCAGTTGCTCGATGCGGCCGACCAACTCGCCGGCCGCGTCCGGCGTCAGCCCAACGATCCGGGTATCCATCGTCGTCAATTCCCGGCCGGCGACCGCCGGCTCACTCGCAGTCGCCTCACCCCGGGCGGTCGGGGCGGGGGACATGCCGCAACGCCATCTCCCGGGCCGCCGCCCCCCAACGGGGGTCGTCGGTCGGGGCGGTCGGTGCGTGTTCGGCTACTGCCTCCACACCAGGCTGCGGGACGACATCGCCGGTCGGCGGCACGGACAACGCGCGCGACTCGATCACGGCCCTCACGGGGTCGATTCAATCAGCCGGCGGCCAACGGCTTACCGGTCACCCGGCGAGAGCGGAGGCGCGAGGGGCCAGCGCCCCGTTGACCGAGGCGTGGGAACAGGTTGTTCGGACAGAGGACGGCGATCCGGCGTACCCGCCGGGTCAAGACGACTCAACACGGTCACGTCGAATGGCCGCGTCGGACGGGGGGTCACGATCGCGGCTGGCGACAGCGGGAGTAGGTGTGAACCCAACACCCAGCGCCGGCAAGAAACTCAGCCAACACGTCTACTGTAAGCAGACAGCAGAGGGTGTCAAGACCTGAGAGGTCCGATCAGTCACTTTTTTCGTTTTCGCCGGTAACTTGTGGGTTGCGATCTATTGCTAGGCGGTCCGGAAGGGAGATTCGAGAGTAAAGAATTTTCTGCTTCCCCTCGGCTTGGGTTCGTAGCTCAAACGCACCACCGCGGGTGCCGGGAACGTTCTTACACCGGAGATAGGCAGCCCGATCCGGTTGGTCGGGGTCGCGGAACTGAAGGCCGAGCAACCCGAGTAGAACGTTGATCTCGTCGGCTACTGCGCCGTTTTCTTCGTGAAACGACTGTCCACGGGCCGCAGACAGTAGTTCGATAAGCTCCCCTCGAAACGGCTCGGTGGCGGCTACGACCCGAGCCCGTAGAACTTTGAGGCCGTCGAGCCACGGGAGCCGCCTCGGGAGCTGCAACAGTTCGGGGTCTGGTTGCCCCTCGTCGGTAAGCGATTGACCCTTGGATAACTCGGCCGCCATCCACGCGAGCGTGGGGGATCCGCGAACGTCTGTCAACTTCGGCAGCAGCGACGACGGGGCCGCCGTTGTGACCGCCCCGGACCCGAGCGGCGCACCCATCGGCCAGAGTGGCCCGAACGGGCCGGTCGCTCCGGGGTCGGTGCTCGCTTGGTCCTCGGCGTGGGTAAAGAGCACATCAAGGTCGCCACCGAGGGCGGCCTCCACCCGTTCGCAGTCGGCGTCCGCGGAGTCGGCCGGGCCGCCCGCCCGAAACGCGGCGACGACGTGTTCCACGGCCCGCCGGCAGGCGAACCCCGGGGGCAGCGCCCGCGGGTCGGCCATTGCCCCCAGCAGGTCCGCAGCCACGAGCGCGGCCTGGGCCGGGCCGCCCTCGACGGCCGGGTCGGGCGTCTCCAGCACGAGTCGGCGCAACGTCTCCACGCCCTCCGCCCACTCGGCTTCCGGCACCCGCCACAGCAACTCGGAACCGACCCGGCAGGCCACCAGCCCGACCATGAGCGCCCGGCGGACCCCGGGGGCGAGGGCCGGGTGCGGGAGGGCGAGGTTCCCCACACGGGCGAGGCAGCGGACGAGGAACGCCGCGGCGGCCGGCGGCGAGGCGACCATCACCTGGTCGAGCGAACCCTCCGGGATGTCGTGGGGCGGGGCGGCGGGGAGCGCACGCTCGACCGCGGCCAGCGTGCCCTGGAGCCGGACGGACGAACGGCGCAGGTCGTGCCGTTCGGCGTCCTGAAGGTTCGGCCAGCCGGTGATAGTTGGGTCGGTCCGCTTCGCCATCGTGTGTGATCTCGCGGTCTGCTTCCGAGGCTCGTCATGCAGGCCGCCGCCCGCACTCCAGCCCGGTGATTTTACCGCGCCCGGATCAGGAATGAGGAGGCCGGTCTTTCCGACAGAGCATGCTGCCGAACTCCGGTGCCGTCGGCGCTGACACGGCTGAAGAATGGGATGGGATCGGTGACTTGCAACTTGCACCGAACCTGAGCGGGCCGGTGCCCGCACGGGTCCTGTGACTCCGAGCGAACTTGCTGCGGCCAACGGCCGGCAGACCCATGGGCCACGGGTCTGAGCGATTGAAATTCGCTCAAGGCTGGATAGCGTAATGAGGTTAAGAAGGCCCGGGGAACGTCCGCCGTGCGAACGGCCGTCTCCATTTACCTGATGATCGCGGCAGCCTGTGGACCGGGCTTGTGCTGTTGCACACCCGGCCGCGCCGTCGCCGTCCTGCTTCGCCTCGCGCCGGCCGAGCGATCGGGTCGTGACCCCGTAACCGTCACCGCATGCTGCCACGGGTCGAGGCCCGCCGCGCGGTCCGAGGGGCGGACACAAGGGGTCTCTGGGGGAGAGCGGCCGGGCCACACGCCGGGGATGCCTAGGGCCTGTTGACGTTGCCCGGTGTTGCGGCATAACGACTTGGGACGTTTTCGGGGCTGATCGGGCGGTCGGGCG
>JAIEQN010001115.1 GCA_019747685.1 Gemmataceae bacterium | reverse complement strand
TGCCGGAACCCGGCAAGCGGGCCGTCGTCATGGTCACCCACGACCCGACGGCCGCGTCCTACGGCACCCGGCTGGTCAAAATCCGCGACGGGCTGGTCGAGGCCGACGAGCCGATCCGGCGGTGAACACCAACTTCCCCGACGGAATCAGCCGCCGATGAACGCGGATGAACACAGATCGGATTCGAATCGTGATTGTGTTTGATCCGTGTTGATCTGCGATCATCCGCGGCTGATCCGGTCCGGGTTCGGGAAGGAACTTTGATGGTCCCGGCGGTCTACCGGATGCTCGGGCTGCGGTACACCCTCCAGCGGTGGGACCGGGCCGCCCTGATCGTCGCCAGCATCGCCCTGGGCGTCGCCGCCCTGGTGTCGGCCCGCATCCTCAACCAGTGCCTGGAGGCCGCCGCCCGGGACACCACCACCCCCGGCGGGGCGGCCGACCTGTACGTCCACAACGGCGAGGCCGGGGTCCTGCGGTCCGCCGCCGACGAGGTCCGGGCGGCCAACATCCCCGGGCTGAAGTCGGTCCGCCCGGTCGTCTTCGACCGGGTCACGCTCCCCCAGCTCGACGGCCGGATCGCGGTCCTCGTCGGGGTCGAGGTGTCGGCCCAGTTCCTGTCGGCCGACAACCCCCTGAAGGCCCGGATCGAGTGGAAGAAGGGGCCGCCGTCCCGCCAGTTGCTGCCGCTGGTGGCCGCCGTCCAGACCGGGAACATGTCGCTGGTCGGGAACGCCTGGGAGCGCATCCCCGGCCGGCTGGTGATCGTCACCAAGCCGGTCTACGACGCCTGGGAGCGGGAAACCAAAGCCGAAAAGCCGCTGGTGCTGCGGCACGCCGGGCGGGACGTGGAGTGCCTGCCGGTCGGGGTGATCGACTTCGACAAGGACTCGCCGCTGGCCCCGCTCGGCGGGAACTTCGTCGGGATGGAGGTCGGCCAGGCGGCCCGGGTGATCCGCCCGGCACCCGGGCCGTCGGCCGCCACCGCCGCCGTCGCCGGGGCCGCCGCCCACCTCGGCTGGGACCTCCGGTTCCCCGAGAAGGTCAACCGCATCGACCTGTTCCTGGAGGCCGGGGCCGACCGCGACCGGGTGGCCGCGGATGTCGGCCGGGTGGTCGGCAACCCGGGGGCGGTGCGGACCCCGGACGCCCAGCGGCGGGCGACGCAAGAGGTCGTCTCGGGCATCCAGATCGGCTTCCTGATGTGCTCGGCCGGGGCGATGATCGTCGGCCTGTTCCTGGTTTACAACGCCCTGGCCGTGACCGTCGCCGAGCGCCGCCCGGACATCGGCGTCCTCCGGTCGCTCGGGGCCACCCGCCTCCAGATCGTCACCATCTTCGCCATCGCCTCGACCGCCCTCGGGCTGGTCGGGTCGGCCCTCGGGGTGCCGCTCGGCTGGGGCCTGGCCGAGCTGACCCTGACGCAGTTCGCCGAAGAACTGAAGTCGATGTTCCTCAACCCGGAGGTCAGCCCGACCCGGCCGACCGCCGCGACGGCCGTACTCGCGGTGGTCGCCGGCGTCGCCACCGCCGTCTTCGCGGCCCTCGTCCCGGCCCTGCAAGCCGCCGTAGACGACCCGGCCGTCGTCGTCCGCCGGACGGCCGCGGGGGCGAAGGGCGGGTGGCGGCTGGCCCACCGGCTCGTCTGCCTGGCCCTGATCGGCGGGGGCATCGCGGCCGTCCTCCTGCGGCACGAGCTGCCGCCCCGGGTCGGGGCCGTCGGCGGGATGCTCCTCGTCCTCGTCGGCCTCTTGGCCGCCTCGCCCATCTTGATCGGGCTGCTCGTGGCGATCCTCCACCCGCTCGTCCGGGCCACCTGCCCGATCTCGGCCCGGCTGGCGTTCGACAACCTCAGCCGGTCGCCGGGCCGGACCGGGGTGGTCATCGGCGCCCTCGGGGCGGGGGTGGCCCTGATGTTCCAGACGGCGGGCGTCGGCCGGAGCAACGAAGAGCCGGTCATGGAGTGGATCACCCAGGTGGTCCAGGCCGACCACTTCGTCTTCGCCGGGAACATGACCAGCGCGAACAGCTCGAACTCGCCGATGGCCGCGGGCGTGGCGAAGGACCTGCGGGCCGTGCCCGGGGTCGAACACGTCATGGCCATCCGGTACAGCCGACCGGAGTTCAACGGCACCATCGTCTACATCATCGCGGTGGACGCGGCCGAGTACGCCCGGGCCACCCGCTCGCGGGTCCCGCACGGCCTGCCGGAGCTGGAAAAGGTGCTGGCCCTGCCCGGGACGGACGACGTGCTGATCTCCGACAACTTTGCCCTGCGGCACAACGTCCGGCCGGGCGAGGTCATCGCCCTGCCCGGGCCGACCGGCCCGGTCCGGCTGCGGGTGGCCGACACGATGCGGGACTACACCTGGAGCCGGGGCTGCGTCATCATGGACCGGGAGCGGTACGCCAAGCTCTTCGGCGACGAGCTGATCGACATCTGCCACGTCTTCGTCGAGCCGGGGGCCGGCCGGGCGGTGGAGCAGTTCGCGGCCGCCCGCGGGCTGGACGTGACCGACCGGGACGCCCTGCGGCAGTTCCTGAGCGAGCTCATCAACCGGGTCTACCTCCTGGCCTACCTCCAGCAGATCATCGTGGGCGTGGTGGCGGCCCTGGGCGTCGTGACCGCCCTCCTCATCTCGGTCCTCCAGCGGAAGCGGGAGATCGGACTGCTCCTGGCCGTCGGGGCGACGCCGGGGCAGGTGATCCGGAGCGTGCTGGCCGAGGCCGTCCTGATGGGCCTGTTCGGGACGGTCTTGGGGGTGCTGATCGGGCTGCCGATGGAGTGGTACGTCCTGCGGGTGGTGCTGGTGGAGGAAACCGGGTTCGTGTTCGACGTGGTGGTGCCGTGGCGGGAGGCGTTCGGGATCGCGGCCGGGTCGGTCGTGCTGGCGACCCTGGCCGGGCTACTCCCCGCCCTGCGGGCCGTCCGCACCCGCATCCCGGACGCCCTCCAGTGGGAGTGACCCCTGCCCCGCCGGCCGGTTAGGCGGCCGGCGGGTCGGCCGTCGGTCGTACCGGCCTGATTGGTTCCAGCCCGGACACACACCCCGCACCTGACGAATCCGGTTGCGGCCGAACAAATCTTGGCTTGAGTTAGGCGGTGGCCGCCCGATATCCGTAACCCGTTTGGGGCGTGGGATTTCCAACGCACCGGGCCGGTTCTGTCAGTCGGTATTCCGGCCCGGAGGGCCGGTTCCGTCAGCCCGGGCCGCAGGCCCGGGTACGCGGGTCAACCAAAAGCCCCCGACCCTGAAGGGGTCGTTCCGGGCCGGGCGGGCGGTTGCCGCGGCCGGGAACGGCCCCTTCAGGGCCGGGGTTCTCGTGGGACACCCCTTCCCCAGGCCTTCGGCCTGGGCTGACGGAACCGACCCTCCGGGCCGGAAAGCCGACGTTCGCCCGCCGTCCGGGGCCGGCCGGTCAGGCGGCGGCC
>JAIEQN010000635.1 GCA_019747685.1 Gemmataceae bacterium | reverse complement strand
CACACCGCCGCCGCCATGATGGCGGCGTGCGGCTTGAGCCAGACCGCCAGCCCCCAGACGAAGCCCTCGCCGACCGCCGCCCGGACGGAGACGCCGCCGGCCCCCGCCCGGGCCGTTTGCCGGACCCGCATCAGCCCCGCGGCGGCCGCCGGCAGGAGCATCCACGGGTCCCGCTGGCAGTGGTTGAACTCGGAGGTGAACGGGTAGAACAGGGCCACGGCCGCGGCGTACCAGGCGACCGCCGCCGGGGTCGCCCCGGCCCGCCGGGCCCACGCCCCGAGCACCCCGGCCGCCGCCCCGACGACGAGGAGGTCCCACGCCCGCAGGGCCTCGTAACCCCACCCGACGACGGCCCGCACCCCGGCCATCACCCAGATCACGCCGGGCAGGTTGGTGTCGAACACGTCGCGGTACAGGACCCCGCCCCGGAGCAGGGCGCGGACGGCCATGTCGTACAGGGTCACGTCCGGCCAGGGGGGCATCCGCAGGAACAGCGGCACCCCGCCGAGGAGGACGAGGGCCGTGGCCGCCCACCCGAGCCGGGCCGACCGCCACGGGCGGAACCCCGCCCGGGCGGGGGCCGGCGGGTCGGGGACGGAGGAAGTCGGCATGGGGACCGGGCGGCGACGGGGCGGTACACTTCTTACGGCCGGCCGCGGGGCCGTTCAAGGGCCGGGGTCGGGGGTCAGTGCCTGGTGGCACAGGCCTCCCGGCCTGTGGAGCATATGCACAGACCGGGAGGCCTGTGCCACCGGACCCAAACTTCAACTGGCCCCTCGACCCGTCCGTCGGGGCTTCGGTCGGGTGCCGGGAGATTTTCCGACAAACCCGTGAAAATCGTTGCATCCGGTCTCCGGGCCGAGTAGCATGCTCAGGTGGAGAAGGATGCCACCACTCGCCCCGTGAGGATAGGACGCCTCGCCAACCGTCCTTTTTCATCCCCGATCGACCCCGGTGACTCGCTTCCCCCGGATGCGGCCCGTGCGAGGCCGCTCCGCGGCGGCACCCGACCCCCGGCCGGGTTCCTCCCCTCCCGGAGTCCCGCGATGAGCGCTCCTACCGTCTGCCGGCCGCCGGCCCCGACCGAGGCCCTGACCCGCCACCCGATCCCCCAGCTCCGCCGGCTGGTGGTGGTCGAGACCGAGGCCGAGGTGGTCATCACCGGCCGGGTCGCGTCGTACCACCAGAAGCAGCTCGCCCAGGAGGCCCTGCGGCCGACGGTCGGCGGCCGGCGGCTGGTGAACCGGGTCGAGGTCGGCACCGGCTGACCGGCGGCCCGGCCCCGAAGCACGACGAAGCCCACCCGACCCGGGTGGGCTTCGTGCGTTCTCGGCGGGCGGTTCAGCCCGGCCGGGAAGATTCCTCCGCCGGTCGCAGGGCGGGTCGGTCCCGGCCCGGCCGGGTCACTTCTTCTGGTCCAGCCACGCCCGGGCCTTCTGGTGGGCCGCCTCCCGGTCGGCCTGGCGGGCGAACCCGATGGGGGTGTCGATCCCGAACGGATCATCCCCGACCCGGCCGGCCCACGGGATCAGCTTCCGGGCGTCGGTCTTGGTCCAGACGAACCCGAAGTCTTCGGGCTTCCCGCCCCGGCGGGCGATCATGGCCGCGACCGCCACGTCCCGCACCCGGACGCTGATGTCCTCGCCTTCGACCGGTTCGAGCTCCTTCCCGGGGTCACGCCCGACTATGCCGCCGGCCAGGTGCCAGCCGCTCGTCGGCCGGTCGTCGTCGGCGAACTTCGCCAGACGCGGCAGGTCGGTTTCGTCGCCGAACTTCCCGATCGCCAGGAGGGGCGCGTCGAGGCCGTAGGGGGGCCGTTTGGTCTGCTGCCAGTGGCCCGCGGCGAGTGCCACCCGGGCCGCCGGCAGGGCCTCCTTGATGTCGCACCGGATGGCAACGCGGAGGGGGCGGTCGATGATTCCGTTCTTCGCCTGGATCGCCATCCAGGCCGCGAACACCCGCCGCGCCGGGGCCGCCTGCGGACCGGTGGTCAACTCCCGGACCAGCCCGGTCTCGTCCGGTTCCGGGTGGTTCCGGTTCGGGTGCGGGAGGTGGTCGTCCACGTCGGGTGACTTTCCGTCGGCAGCCGGGAATGTGCCGGCGAACAACCACCCCAACACCGCCTCGGGCGAGGCGGGGGTCTTCTCGCGGGCGAGTCGGGCGAGTTCGAGCCCGCGGTCACTGTACAGCTTCCCGGCTTCGTGGCCGCCGACCGCGGCCGCCTCCAGCAGCTCCCGCGTCTTGGCGTCGGCCGTGATCCGGTCGAACAACTCCCGGGCCGGCTTGTCGTCGCCGACCACCGCCTTGTAGTGGTCCCACACCTTCCCGCCGACCTTCGGCGGGTCGGTCTTCTCCTGCCCGGCCAGCCACGCCCGGGCCTTGGCGTGGGTGGCCGGGCGGCCGTCGTCGCCGGTCACGAACCCGAAGTGGTACGGGTCGTACTTGGTCACGTCGGCCCTCCCGCCGGCCGCGTTCCACCGGCCCTGGGCCATGTAGAAGCCGTACCCGGCCGGGTCCTGCCCGTGTAGCAGCAGGGCCAGCCCGACCGCGTAGTCCCGGGCCTGGACGGCCCCGGTCCCGTCGTACGGCGAATCGACCGGGACGGCCCCCGAGAGCCGGAACGTGTCGACCACCGCCTCGTCGGCGAAGAGCGTCTCGAAGGCGGGCAGGTCGGCCTTCGACCCGAGCCGGGCCAGGACCGGCAGGCCGACCGCCCGGGCCTTGGCCGGGAGCCGCTTGTTGGCCACGACCGCCCGGGCGGCGTCGATCGCCCGCAGGGCGGCCGGGGCGTCCAGGCCGACGGCCGAGGTCATCTCGAACCCCTTCCGCAGCGTGTCCGGGTGGTCGCGCTCGGCCAGCCAGGAGAGGAACAGTTGCATCACGGCCGGGCTGACGGTGTCGAGGTCCGGGTCGGGGGTGGTCATCTCCTCCAGCCCCAGCCGCTGCCGCAGGTAGTACGCCCCGCGGACGCCGCGGTCGCCGAACGCCCACTCGCGGGCCGCGTCCCTGTCGTCCGCCCCGACCCCGGTGCCGGGGAACGTCCCGAGGTACAGGACGTAGCCGACCTCGGCGGCCGTCGTCCCCGGCCACGGCATCTGCCGCTGCATGATCGCCTGCCGCTGCCGCAATTGCCGGTCCATGTCCCGGACGACGGTCCGGTAGACCTCGCCGGCCCGGTCCGGCTCGGCCGCGAGGCCGTCGAGGGCGGCCAGCCGGTCCGGGTCGCGGATGATCTCGGCGAACAACGTCCGGGCCGCGGCGTGGGCCTTGGCGGTCGTGGTCGGGTGGAATCGCCCCCGTCCGGGCCCGGCGACGGACCGGAACCGCTTCCAGACCGGGTGGTCGTAGTCGGCGGTGCCGGCCGGGTCGAACGACCCGGCGAGCGCGGCGAGGGCATCCGTCCGGATCGCCCGGACGAGGCCGGCGGCCCGC
>JAIEQN010000763.1 GCA_019747685.1 Gemmataceae bacterium | reverse complement strand
AGCTGCGCGGCCCGGCCGGGCCGGTGCGGCTACGACTCCGCCCCGCGGCCCGGGGACCGGCCCCGGCGGCGGAAGGCCGCCACCGCGGTGGTCCCGCCGACGGCCAGAAGGACCCACCCGGCCGGGGCCGGGACGGCCGCCGGCTGGGTGGACGCGATATAGTCCTCGACCGCCCCTTGGTCCGGGTCGTCGGCGTCGCCGCCCCCCACCTTCTCGAACTCCCAGTTGTCGTAGTCGAGGGCCTTGATGACCGCCTTCTTCGGGTTCCACACGTGGCCGCCGCTCTCGAAGGCGGCGTACATGTTGCCGACCGTCAGGCCCTGGGTCAGGTCGACCTTCTTGGCGACGTAGTTCGCCGGGTGGCCCTTCTCCGGCCCGCCGGCGAACAGGTCGTGCGTCATCGCCGGGCCCGCGGCGGCGGCCTTGTCGAACTCGAAGTTGAAGAACTCGAGCTTCTTCGCGTCGGTGAACTCGCCCTGCTTGGAGGTGATGCTGACTTCCCCTTTGACGACCTTAAAATCTCCTTCCGAGGTGCGCACGATCTGCCCGGCGTAATCCACGAGCGGGGCGGGTTCCTGGTTCTTGAACACCAGCTTGCCCGCGGCCAGGTCGTACCTCCCGTTGTTCCGCCCGGTAAAATACCCGCAGAACGCGGCCAACTGCCCCGGGGTGGCGTCCGCCTTCCCGAACGTCACCCCGTAGTAGGCCCCGTCCTCGAGCGACCAGAGGCGGAACCGGTTGCCGTCGGGGTCGGCCTCGCTCTTCCACAGCAGGGTGTCGTCCAGTTCCTTCCCGTCGAAGACGGCGTACTTGCCCAGCCCCTTGCCCTTGATGTCCGGGAGCGGGAGCGGGACGAACGCCCCGTACACCGACACCCCGATCAGGAGAACGGCGGTCAGGGTCAGGCCGAAGTACCGGTGCCCCATGGGTGGTCTCCGCGTCAGGGGGTGGCGGCCACGACGCCCGGGCCGGCCCGGGCGATGCGCCGATTGTCCCCGACCGGCCCGGCCTGTCAACACGGAGGCGAAATTTTTTCGCGGGCCGTTTACCGCTTGAACGTCGCGTACGCCTCGGCCACCTTCCCGGCCGCGGCGTCGCCGGCGTGGGCGTAGACGGCGTACCGCAGCCGCAGCTCCTTCCCGGCCGGGATCGTCACCGGGTCGGCCTTCCCCTTCTGCGACGGGAACCCGCTCTTGCCCCGGGCGAACGGGTTGGCCGCCAAGAGGCCGTAGGCCCGGGCGTGCCACCCGCCCCGGGCCGCATTCTCCGGGTGCTCGAACACCGCCACCCCCACCGGCTTGCCGCCCACAGTCCCCGAGTAGTCGATCCAGTCGGCCGGCCGGCCCCAGACCGGCAGGTCGTCCTTGACCGGGGCCGGGATCGTCTTGCCGTCCGCGGTTGTCACCGCCCCGCCGCCCTTCGCCCCCGGCCGCAGGGCGTCATGCACCCGGATGCCGAACGACCCTTCCTTGGTGTCGTCGAACACCACCTCCCCGGCGGTCGCCTTCAGCACGCAGTCGAACACCCACAGCCGGCCCGCGGGCAGGGCCACCAGCCGGACCGTCCGGGTCTCGTCCAGGAGCTTCGTCCCGTCCGGGGCCAGCCACTCGTTCGCCGTCACCACCTCGCCGTCGGGCTTCACCTCCACCCCGGTGACGCGGATCGTCCCGTGCCGGGGCCGGCCGTCCTTGTCCTTCGTCTCGGACCAGAAGTCGACCTCCTTCTTGCCGGCCGCCGACACCTCGCCGTGGCAGAACCAGACCGACTTCTGGTGGACGTGGTCGGTGGTCTCGCCGGCCACCGTCTTGTCCATCGGCCAGGCCCGGGTGACGGGGACGCCGCCCGGGGCCGTCACCGGCCACAGGTACGGCTTGGCCACCCCCGGCCCGGCGTGGTACTGGCCGACCACCTCGTTCCCGACCTTGAAGACGACCGCGTCGCCGTCCTTCGCGGCGGTGACATCCGCAGCCCGGGCGAGCGGGGGGCTCATGCCCCCCGAGGCGATCACGACCGCGGCGAGCAGGTGGCGCATGGGAAGGACCTCGGGGGGTACTCGGTATTCAGTGTGATGGTCGTCGGTCCGACCGAGGTCATTGGTTCGGCCGCGGGGTGTGCGGGTTGCCGAACCAAACCAACGAGAACGGACCCGCCCGCCGGGCGGCTTCCGGTTCCGGGGCGGTCAGTTTACACTAGGGGCATGTCCGGCAAGAAGAAAAAGGTGCGGGTCGACTTCAAGAAGAACCGGGCCAAGCCGCCCCGGGGGAACGACCTGACCCGGGCGTTCGGGGACGACACCGGCGGGGCGGTCGAGGACGCGGCCACCGGCGAGCGGGTCCGGGCCAAGGGCGACCTGTCCCGCCGCCGCACCGTGGTCGAGCCGGGCGACCCGGCCGAGGGCGACGCCGGGCCGCTGGTCCGCGGCCGGGTGCTCCGGGTCCACGGCTTGGCGTCGGTGGTCGAGGCGGACGACGGCACCGTCTACCGGTGCGCCGTCCGCCGGCTGCTCAAGACCCTGGCCACCGACGAGCGGAACGCCGTCGCCACCGGGGACGTGGTGTGGTTGCGTCCGGTCCCGGCGAGCGGGGGGCGTCAGCCCCCTGATACCCCACCCCATCAGGGGGCTGACGCCCCCCGCTCGCCCGATCCGGAGGGACTCATCACGAGGGTCGAACCCCGGCACGGGGTGCTGACCCGGGAGAGCCGGCGGCGGGAACACGTCCTCGTCGCCAACGTCGATCAGTTGGTGATCGTCATCTCGCTGGTCGAGCCGGATTTGAAGCCGCACCTGATCGACCGCTACCTGGCGGCCGCCCAGCAGGGCGGGCTGAACCCGATCTTGTGCCTCAACAAAGCGGACTTGGCCGACCCGGTCGCCCTCCAGCCGCTGGTCGGGGCCTATTCCCAACTCGGCATCCCCGCCGTACTCACCAGCGCCCGGACCGGCGTCGGGGTCGGCCGGCTGCGGGAACTCCTCCGCGGCCGGGCGACGGTCTTTTCCGGTCAGTCCGGGGTCGGCAAGTCGTCCCTGCTCAACGCCATCGAGCCGGGTTTAGCGTTGGCCGTGAAATCGGTCAGCGAGGTGAACCAGAAGGGCCGCCACACCACCACCTACGCCCAACTCATCAAGCTCGCCTCCGGCGGGTGGGTGGTGGACACCCCCGGCGTCCGCCAACTGGCCCTGTGGGACACCCAGCCGGGCGAGGTCGAGGGCTTCTTCGGCGAGTTCCGGCCGTTCGTCCCGCTGTGCGGCTTCCCGGACTGCACCCACACCCACGAGGGCGGGTGCGCGGTCAAGGACGCGGTCGCCCGCCGGCGGGTGTCGGCCCGGCGGTACCACAGCTACCTCGGGATCATCCGCGGGGCGGCCGAGTAGCCCCGGCGCCCAGCCAATCCGGCCCGGCCGGACAGATTCCCCACCCGGCCCTGCC
>JAIEQN010000426.1 GCA_019747685.1 Gemmataceae bacterium | reverse complement strand
GGTCGGCTTCCGGCCGAAGATGCGGCCGAGCAGCCGGGGCTTCTTCCCGGCCGGGTCGGCCGGCGGGGGCGTCTTGGTGAGCGGGTCCTCGGCCCGGGGCTTGGCCTTGGGCGGGCCGGCGTCCTTCTTCCCGGTCGGCTTGTCGGCCGGGGCCTCGGCCGGGGCGTCCGGCTTGCCCGCGGACGGCCCCTCGGTCAGGGTGAAGGTGTCGCCGCTCTTGCCGTCCTTCAGCTCGGCCTCGACCGTCCCGTCCGGCTTCTTGGTGACCTTGGTGACGGTCACCTTCTTCTCCGGCTGGCCCTGGACCCGCCAGGGGACGGTGTCCCCGACCTTCCACTCGGCCACCGGCTTGTCCGGGGTCGGGTCGGCCGCCCGGCCGGCCCCGCCGACGGCCGCCCCGGCGACGACCGCCCACGCCCACCGCTTCCACTGCCGCCGCATCATGGCCGCCTCCGTGCGTGGCCGGCCCCGTGCGGTCGTCCGTGACCCCGGGTGCCGTCCGTACCTGCCGGGGTTATCGGGCCGGCGGGTCCGGGCGGGTGAGCCGGCCGGGCCGGTGGCACCCACGGGAGGGCGGAAGCTGGGCAAGGGCGGGGAGTCGTGCCGGGGGTAAGCCCGCACAGGCCGGGAGGCCTGTGCCACCAAAGATGGGGTCTGGTGGCACAGGCCTCCCGGCCTGTGCTGTGTGCCTGGTGGCCCAGGCCTCCCGGCCTGTGCTGTGTGCCTGGTGGCCCAGGCCTCCCGGCCTGTGCTGTGTGCCTGGTGGCCCAGGCCTCCCGGCCTGTGCGGTCCTACTTCTCCGTCGGCAGCCCGGCCTGGGTCCAGGCCCGCCAGCCCCCGTCCATGCTGACGACGTTCGCGTAGCCCATCTTCTGGATCGCGTCCGCGGCCAGGGCCGACCGGAACCCGCCGCCGCAGTACAGCACGAGCGGCGTCGCGGGGTCCGGGACCTTCGCCTCGATGTCCCGCTCGATCACGCCCTTGCCGAGGTGGACCGCCCCGGCCGCGTGCCCGGCCGCGTACTCGCTCTCCTCCCGCACGTCGACCAGCGTGAACCGCTCGCCGGCGTCCCGCCGCCGCCTCACGTCGGCCACGGTACACTCCTTCACCCGGGTCTTGGCGTCCTGGACGATCTTCAGGAACCCCGGCGCGTGCTGCTTGCCCATGTGGGACACCCAGAGGATTTCACCGCGGAGGACGCGGAGGAAAACCGGAGTTCATGATTACGCCCGGTCTTCCTCCGCGTCCTCCGCGTTCTCCGCGGTGAACCTCCCGGTCAATACCGATAGATCGCGGCCAGGCCGGTCGGGGTCGGCATCTGGTCGGACGGCACCACCGTCACCGTCCCGCCGGTCTTGAGGACCAGCTCGGCCAGGTCGTCGAGCATGTCCCCGGGCTGGGGGTCGGCCGGGCCGGCCGGGCGGGCCGCCCCGGTCGCCAGGTCCAGCGCCCCGGCCAGCGTCCGGTCGGCGTCGACCAGCAGCGTCCCGATCCGCCCGGCGACCGCCGCCGGCCCGGCCTCGACGATGTCCGCCGTCCCTTTCCCCCGGGACGCCGCCGTCCCGTAGTCCTCGCGGATCGACCGGAGTCGGTCCAGGTAGTGCTTCAGCCAGACCGGCCAGGCCTTCTCCCGGATCTCGTTCAGGCTCAGGTGGGTCCAGTCGATCCGGACCTCGTCCTCCAGGAGGAACCGGTTCTTGGAGACGTGCCGGAACGCGCTGGTGTTCTCCGGGATGCCGATCAGGATGACCGGCAGTCCGGCCCGGTTCGACACACGGGCCAACACCTCGCGGTCGACCGACCGGTAGAACTCGGTGGTGTCGGCGACCACGTTGGCGGTGGCCATCCCCGGGGCGACGCCGGCGTTCGGGTCGGTCGGGTGGGCGGTCCCGCCCCCGCCGGGGCCGCCGGTCCGGGGGTTCGGGCGGGTCCGGTCCGTCGCCTGGAGCTGGGCCTCGGCCTGGGTGAACGGGACGCCGGGCACCTCCAGCGGGTGCAGCTCGTCCCGGTTCCCCTCGAACAGGCCGCACCGCTCGCGGGAGACGGCCAGGACGTGGAACGGGTCGGCCGACTGGAGGTGGCGGATGAGCGGCTTGACGTGGAACGTCTCCCCGACCTCGACCCGCTCGGCCCGGTTCCGGGGGAGGTAGAGGGTGTCGAACCGGGCGGGGGAGGCCAGGACGGCCACCCCCCGCCCGCCGGCCGCCGCCCAGAACGGGGCGTCGTCGGCCAGCCCGCCGAGCTTGGCGGTCAGCTCGCGGGCGTCCGCGCCGGGGTAGCCCGACTTCAGGGCGTCTTCGGCCGAGCGGACCAGGTCGCGGTACTTGGCCGCGTCCCGCTGGTTGTCCGGGTAGGCCTTGTTGGTCGGCAGGTAGACGGACACGCACGGGGCCTCGGCGGCCGCCAGGATGGATCGCAGGTAGTCGGTTCCGAGGTCGGGCACGGGAGGGGTCCTCCGGCGGGAAGTCGCCTGCCCGGAGGTGTGCAAGAACTGCGCCGGGTTCTGGCGGGCCGGGGCCGCCTACCGCAAGTACCGGTTGACGATGTTCTCGATCAGCTCCTGCCGGCCGGAGATGTTCTTGTCCGCCTCGCCCTTCTTGAGCATGTACGCCTCCAGGCTGGCGAAGTCGTGCTTGCCGGCCTCGATCTCGGCCCCGATGCCCGAGTCCCACGAGGCGTACCGCTGCTTGACGAGGTCCTTGAGGAGCCCGTCCTTGCGGATGGCGGCGGCGATCTTCAGCCCCTGGGCGAAGGCGTCCATCGCCCCGATGTGGGCGTGGAACAGGTCGACCGGCTCGAAGCTCTCGCGGCGGACCTTGGCGTCGAAGTTCAGCCCCCCGGGGGCCAGCCCGCCCTGGTTCAGGATCACCAGCATGGTGTGGGCGGTGGTGTACAGGTCGGTCGGGAACTGGTCGGTGTCCCACCCGAGCAGCGGGTCGCCGCGGTTGGCGTCGATGCTCCCGAGCATCCCGAGGGCGCTGGCGTACTCCAACTCGTGGCCCATCGTGTGCTTGGCGAGCGTCGCGTGGTTGGTCTCGACGTTGAACTTGAACTCCTTCTCCAGCCCGTAGGTCCGGAGGAAGGCGACCGAGTTGGCACAGTCGAAGTCGTACTGGTGGCTGGTCGGCTCGTGCGGCTTCGGCTCGATCAGGAAGGTGCCGGTGAACCCGATCTTCTTCTTGTAGTCCACCGCCATGTGGAAGAACTTGGCCAGGTGGTCGAGTTCCCGCTTCAGGTCGGTGTTCCAGATGGTGACGTACCCCTCCCGGCCGCCCCAGAAGACGTAATTCTCGCCGCCCAGCTCCTTCGTCACCTCCAGCACCTTCTTGACCTGGGCCGCGGCGTAAGCGAACACGTCGGCGTTCGGGCTGGTGCTGGCCCCGTGGACGAACCGGGGGTTGGAGAACAGGTTGGCGGTGCCCCA
>JAIEQN010000544.1 GCA_019747685.1 Gemmataceae bacterium | reverse complement strand
CGGCCCCCGCGCCGGCATCGCCCCGCGGCCCGTCACCGGTCCCGGTCCTCCCCGAGTCCCGGGCCAAGCGGGCCGCCGACCTCGCCCTGGCCGCCCTCCTCCTGGTCCCGGCGGTGCCACTGGTGCTGACCGCCTGGCTGCTGGTCCGGCTGACCTCGGCCGGGCCGGGGGTGTACACCCAGACCCGGGTCGGCCGGGGCGGGCGGGTGTTCACCCTGTACAAGCTGCGGACGATGGTCCACGACTGCGAGAGCCTGACCGGCGCCCGGTGGAGCATGCCCGGCGACCCCCGGATCACCGCCGTCGGCCAGGTCCTCCGCGACCTCCACCTGGACGAGCTGCCGCAACTGCTGAACGTCCTGAAGGGCGACATGAGCCTGATCGGGCCGCGGCCGGAGCGGCCGGAGATCGTGGCCGACCTGCGGGAGGCGGTCGCCGGGTACGACCGCCGGCTGGCCGTCCGGCCGGGGATCACCGGGTTCGCCCAGGTCCACCTGCCGCCGGACACGGACATCCAGAGCGTCCGCCGGAAGCTGGTGTTCGACCGGTTCTACCTCCGCCACCGGTCGGCCCGGCTGGGGCTGTTCATCGCCCTGGCCACCGGGCTGAAGCTCCTCGGCCTGCGGCGGCTGTACCGGCGGCGGGCAGCGGGCCGTGGGCAGTAGGCAGCGGGCAGAACAACTCGCCCGATCGCCCGCCGCGGAAGGACCCGCATGTCTTCGAGCGCCCACCGCCCACCGCCCACCGCCTGCTGCTCGGTCAGCGTCATCGTGCCGGTCCTGAACGAGGCCCGGGCCGTCGAGCCGGCGTTGCGGGCGTTGCTCACCCAGGACTTCCCGCGGGACCGGTTCGAGGTGATCGTGGCCGACGGCGGGTCGGCCGACGAGACCGTGCCGATCGTCCGCCGGCTCCAGGCCGAGTTCCCGAACCTGAAGCTCGTCTTCAACCCCGGCCGGCGGTCGAGCGCCGGGCGGAACACCGCCCTGCGGCACGCCCGGATGGACGTGGCGGTCGTCGTGGACGGCCACTGCACCCTGCCGGACGGCCAGTACTTGCGGAAGGTGTCCGAGGCGTTCGCCGCCAGCGGGGCGGACAGCCTCGGCCGGCCGCAGCCGCTCGATGCGCCGGACCCGTCCCCGTTCCAGCGGGCGGTCGGGGCGGCCCGGGCCAGCAAGCTCGGCCACAACCCGGACTCGGACATCTTCTCCGACGAGGCCAAGTTCGTCCCGCCGCTGAGTACCGCCGTCGCCTACACCCGGGCCGTCTTCCACCGGGTCGGATTGTTCGACGAGCGGTTCGACGCCTGCGAGGACGTGGAGTTCAACCACCGGGTCGAGGCGGCCGGGCTGACCTGCTACTTCACCCCGGCGGTGAAGGTCGTCTACCACCCGCGGGCGTCTTTCGGCGGGTTGTTCTACCAGCTCGCGCGGTACGGGATGGGCCGCGCCCGGCTGGCGTTCAAGTACCCCGGGTCGCTGACCCCGCCGGCGGTGGTGCCACCCTTGTGGGCCGTCTGGGTGGCGGCCGGTTGGCTGTTCGGGTTGGTCGTCCCGTACCTCGGGTGGCTGTGGGTCGGCAGCCTGGCCCTGTACGCGGCGGTGCTGGTCGGGGCGGCGGTAGTCCTATCCCGGGGTCAGCCGCGGGGCGTCGGCCGTCGCATCCCGGCGGTGTTCGCGGCCATCCACTTCGGGTTCGCCTGGGGGTTCCTGAAGGAAGTCGCCCGGCAGGTCCGAGGGCGTATACTCCCGGCATGACCGCGGACCTCACCTTCCTCCGGCCGGACGGGTCGGCCGTCGCCCTCGGCGACCTGTTCGACCGGCCGTACCTGTTGCTCGTCTTCCTCCGGCACCTGGCCTGAATCCCGTGCAACGCCCACCTCGGGGAGGTGGCCGCCGCCCGCGACCTGTTCGCGGCCCGGGGGTGCTCCATCTTGGCCGTCTGCCAGGCGCAACCGGATCATCTTGGCGCGTTCCTCTCCCGGGCCCGGTGGGACGTGCCGGTGGTCAGCGACCCGGACCGAACCGCCTACCGGGCGTTCGGCCTGGAACGCACCGGCCGGCTCACCTTCTTCCGCCCGAAGGTGCTGGCCGGCTACCTCCGCGGGCTGCTGCGGGGGTACGGCCTCAAGAAGCCGGTCGCCGGCGAGGACGTGCGCCAGCTCGGCGGCGACTTCATTCTCGACCGGGCAGGCGGGGTCGTGTACGAGTACCGGTCGGCCGACCCGGCCGACCGGCCGGCGGTCGAGGAGTTGCAGGAGGCGATACCGGGCGCGCCCGCTTCGTAGGGTGGGCGGAGGCGGTCCGCAGGACCGCCGAGGCCCACGCGGTTCGTGCATCACCCCTCCGCGTGGGCCTCGCCCCGCCTGCGGCGGGCCTCCGCCCACCCTACAAATCACCGGGTTCCTGCCCCGCCCGACCGGAATTGCTACGAATCGCGGTTCCTGCCCCGCGCGACCGGATTTACCGCCCCCGCCGGAAAACCGCTTGCGTCCGGTCGGACGGCGAGTTACCCTTAGCCGACTCTCCGAAAAAACCGAGGCTCCGATGGACGGCGAAGAGTTCTTCGACCGGCTGTACAGCCACTTCCACGTCCCGTTCCCGTGCTACGCGGTCCTCCTGTCCGGCGGCGACGGGTTCGCCACCGAGCCGGCCGACGACGGCACCGAGTCGCTCGTCCTGCTGACCGACGAGGACTTGGTCGAGCGGCACCTGATCGACTCGCCCGACCCCCGGGCGTTCCCGGTGACGCTGGCCGAGCCGCCGCTCTTGGCCCGGCTGCTCCGTCGGCTCCCGCCGTCGATCACCCACGTCGCCTTCGACCCCCGGCCGGGGTTCCACCGCCGCTACCCGATCGGGGTGATCCGGGACAGCCTGGCCCCGGCCGTCCGGCCGAGGCGGGCCGGGTAAAAAATCGTCGGGAAATTGGCCGCCCGGACCCCCCGTGGTCGTTAACCTGGGGAGGGGCCGGCGGGTGCCGGACCCGGACCGGGGGGCGGCGATGGGCCCGACGGACGATCTCCGGCTGTTGCTCCGCGGGCTGGCCGACGGGGCGGTCGACCCGAACCTGCTGGCGGTGGTCGCCGGCGACTGGGCCGGGGACGGCCCGGGGCTGATCCCGTTCCTGGTCGCCCGCGGGGTCCTGCGGGACGACGACCTCCGCCGGCTGGCCGGCGGAACCGGTCCCCCCGCGGGGTCGGCCGGCCCGTCGAACACCGCCACCTTCGCCGGCAGCCTGGGCGAGACCGGCACCTACCGGGGCGGGGACGAGACCCCCGAGCAGACCCCGCCGGCCGACCCCGGCCGGCCGCCCGGGGCCCCGGACCTGCCGCCGGGCGGCCGGTACCGGGTCCTCGGGTTCCACGACCGGGGCGGGCTGGGCGAGGTGTGGCGGGCCGAGGACCGGCTGGTCGGCCGGGTGGTGGCC
>JAIEQN010001033.1 GCA_019747685.1 Gemmataceae bacterium | reverse complement strand
GCCTCGGCTACCTCCTCTCCCTGCTGGTCCCGGTCGCGGCCTACCGCGAACCCCGCCCCCCGGCCCCGCCCCGCCCCGCCCGGCCCCCGAAGAAGGCCCAGAAAGGACCGCCCGACGAGTCCGCCGGGTTCGGGATGTCGGTGCTCGCCCGGGTCCCGGCGATCCGCACCGACCAGCCCCCCGAGAAGCGGTCCGGCGAAGGCTGGGACCCGGTGCTGGCCGCCTTCTACCGGCCGTCGTCGGCCGAGGCCGAGGCGTTCCGGGCCGCCCGCCGGGCCATCGCCGCCGCCCTGCACAACCGCGGGCACGTCGTCGTCCTCGTCACCGGCCCCGGGCCGGGCGACGGCAAGACGACGGTGGCCGCCAACCTGGCCGTCTCCCTGGCCCAGGCCGGCAAGCGGGTCATCCTGGTCGATTGCGACCTCCGCTCGCCGGGGGTGCAGCCGCTGTTCCAGCTCGGCCGGCACGGGGACGGCCTTCGGTCGGTGATGACCGCCGACGTGGACCTGCGGCTGGCCGTCCGGTCGTGCCAGGTCGGCAACCTGTTCCTCCTGCCGGCCGGGCGGGGGGAGATGGACCCGGTCGACCTGTTGACCCGGCCGAAGTTCCGGGAGCTGATCGCCGAGCTGCGGGGCCGGTACGAGTACGTCCTGGTCGACGCCCCGCCGGCGACGGCCGACAAGGAACTGGCGGCCCTGGCCGAGTACGCCGACGGGGCGGTGGTGGCCGTCCGGGCCGGGGCCGACGCCCCCGACCGGGCCGGGTGGGCGGCCGGCCAACTCGCCGCCGCCGGGGCGAAGGTCCTCGGGGCGGTGGTGAACACGGGCCCGGGGGCGGGGGCGGTCCCCCCCCCGGGACCGGTCCCGGCACCGGTCGCCGAGCAAGCCCGCCCATAGCGATGGGCGGGCTCCGTCCCGCGACCCCGATGCCTCCCCTGGTCGACACCCACGTCCACCTGCTGGCCGGCCTGGACGACGGGCCGGACACCCCCGACGTGGCCGTGGCCATGTGCCGGATGCTGGCCGCCGAGGGGGCCGGCCACGCCGCCGCCCTCGGCCACCAGAACCCCGACTACCCCGACAACACCCCCGACCGCATCCGGGCTTCGGCCGCCGCCCTCGCGGCCGAACTCGCCGCCAGGAAGGTGCCGGTGGCCGTCTACCCGTCGGCCGAGGTCATGGCCTCGCCGTCGCTGGTCGAGGACTGGTCCGCCGGCCGACTCGTCTCCCTCGGCGACACCGGCAAGTACCTCTTGGCCGAGATGCCGCACGGCGAGTTCGTCGACCTGCTGCCCGTCGCCGAGCAACTGCGGCCCCGCGGCGTCCGGATCGTGGTGGCCCACGCCGAGCGCTACCCCGACCTGCTCCACGACCCCGACCGGGCCGCCCGGTGGATCGCCGCCGGGTGCCTGATCCAGGTGACGGCCCGGGCGGTGGCCGACCCGTGGTCGGACGACATGGACCGCGGGCTGCGGGCCTGGGTCGAGGGCGGGTACGCCCACCTGCTCGGGTCGGACGGGCACGGGATCGACCGCCGGCAGCCGCTGTTGGCCGCCGGGTACGCCCGGCTGGCGAAGCTCGGCGGCCGGCGGTACGCCGAGCGGGTCGGGCACGCCTGGGGGCTGGCGGTCCTGAAGGGCGAGGACGTGAACCCGCCCCCGCCGGGGCAACCCAGCCGGACGTGGTTCACCAAGCTGTTCGGGGGCTAGTGGCCCGGTGGGCTATCGCAACATCAGGGGGGCCCCGAACAGCAGCGCGGTCGTCAGCGCCGCCGCCCGGGCCGGGAACAGCAGGTACGCCCCCGGCTGGTCGGCGAACGGGACGCCCCGGGCCGGCAGGATGCCGAGCGCGAGGTCATAGGCGACCGGGGCGGCGAGCCCGAGGTCCGTCACCCGCCCGTCCGGGCCGATCCCGGCCGCCAGCCGCACGACCCCGGCGTCCAGCCCCGGCTCCTCGCAGTACCGGGCCAGGAGCCCCGGTCGGCCGCCCGCCGCGGGCCCCTCCCGCCACACCCGGAACCCGCTCGCCCGCAACACCCGGGTCGCCTCCTCGGCCGGCAGGCCGACGACGCCGCGGACCTCGGGGCGGGCGGTCAGCAGCGAGCCGGTCTCGCCGTAGCCGCAGACGGACTCGACGCGAACGTCCGTGAGTCGGACCGCCCGTGCCGCGTCCGGCCGGGACAGGCGGACTACCACCCTCCGGGTCGCCCCCCAGCGGTTGGCCATCAGCCGGTAGGACCCCAGCCGCGTCCCGCCGTCGGGGGCCAGCCCCTCGCACCGAAACCCCTCCCGCTCCAGAACCTCGATGGCCGCCTTCTGCCCCGTCCCGGGCGGGACGTGCGCCTCGGCCAGCGCCCGGATCGGCCCGTCTTCGACCGGCACCTCCCGGCCGAACACCCAGACCGCGTCCGGTCCCGTGGCCTCGGGGAGGGACGGCCGCGTCGTGTTGCAGCCGGCGGCGACGGCCGCCGCGAAGACGAGGCCGGAACGCATCGGTCCCTTCCGGACGGTATCGGGATCGTAAGAGGACGGCCCAATACGTCCGCCGGCGGACCGGGTCAAGGCCGGCCCGCCGCCCGGGATCACGCCGCGGCCGGGGCGGCGGCCGGCGGCGGGCCGATCATGTGCATCAGGAGGCCGACCAGCCGGGCGGCCTCCTTAATCCCATACTCGGCCAGATCGATCTCCAGCGACGACCCGGACAGCCGGAGGAACTTCCACACGCTGCCGGTCGTCACGCAGCCGAAAATCGGGTCGATCGGGTTCCCCTCCCGCCGGTTGAACCGCTGGGCCCCGACCATCGCGGCGATGCACTGGCCGAGGCCGTCCGGGATGCTGTCCCGCTCGGCCTCGAACACCACCAGGGAGGGGGCCACGACGACCGACCGCTGCGGCCCCCGGCCGAACACGAAGTCGCACGCCCCGGTCAGCCGGGCGGCCGGGTCGGCGTCGAACTCGGCCCCGCCGATCAGACAGACGGTCCCGCGGTACCGGTCCCAGACCTCCCCCAACAGCGGCCCGACCATCCACACCGACCGGGAGAACTCGGTGTGGGCGCCCGGCCCGAGCCGCCGGCCCCGCTCCAGGAAGTGCAGGAGCATGTCGCCCGGCGGGACCGGCGGGACGGCCCCGAACAGGTCGGGGGGGCTGGTCTCGGTCAGGCCGAGTTCCTGAACCACCTTCGGGTACTTGAAGTCGCTGAACGCCATCGGCCGGCCTCCGCGGGTGGCTACGCCGGGATTGTACCACCCCAGGCGCGTCGGGAATCGGGAACGGCCGGGCCAATTCCCCCGTCCGAACTGTTGACGCCGCCGGCCCGGCCGGCCATGATAGGTCCACCGGTCCGGGGTCGGCTCCCGTCGCTGCCCGCCGACCCGCACCGGCCCCGCGGCCGCCTCCGCCGGGCCGGCCGGC
>JAIEQN010000083.1 GCA_019747685.1 Gemmataceae bacterium | reverse complement strand
GCCCCGGTCGCCGCACCCGCCCCGCCCGCCACCGCCGCCCGGCCGACCCCGCGGTTCCGGCCCGGCCGGGTGGCCCTCGGGGCCGTCCTACTGGCCGGCCTGGTCGGGCTGGCCCTGTACTACGCCCCGACCGTCCGCCGGGCCCTCGTCACCGTCTCGACCGACGACGCCTTCGTCAACGGCCACGTCACCCTGGTCGCCGCCCGGGTGCCGGGCCAGGTCAAGCGGGTGCGGGTGGACAACAACGACCGGGTGGCCGCCGGGGACGTGCTGGTCGAGCTGGACCCGGAGCCGAACCAGGTGGTCGTGAACGTCAAGAAGGCGGCGGTGGCCGCCGCCGAGGCCGACCGGGTGGCGGCCGAGGCCCGGGTCCGGGGGGCGGTGGCCCAGGCCCGGAGCCTGCGGTGGAAGCTGGAGACGACCATCGAGGATGTCGGGGACGAGATCGCCGTGGTCAGCGCCCGGGTGGCCGCCGTCAAGAGCCGGCAGGCGGTCCGGGTGAAGACCAAGGCCGACCTCGACCGGGCCACCGCCCTGCTGGCCGCGTCGAGCATCGGGCAGTCGGAATTCGACGAGCGGCAGGAGGCGTTCCGGGTGGCCGAGGCCCAGGTGACGCAGGCCCTGGAGGACGTGTACGAGGCCCGGGCCAAGCTCGGCCTGATCCCCAAGGCGGGGGGCGGGGTGGACCTCGCCGCCCTGGCCGCCACCCCGCCCGACCTGACCCAGACCCAGGCCCGGGTCCGGCAGGCCCTGGCCGAGCTGGTCCAGACCCTGACCGAGGTCGGCTACCCGCTGGCCGACATCGGGTACACCCCGCGGGAGTTCCTGGCCGAGCTGCACAAGTACGACGGCGGGAAGACCGAGGAGATGCTGGCCAAGCTGCTGGCCGCCGCCCCCGGGGTGAAGCAGGCCGACGCCCGGCTGGCCCAGGCCCGGCGGGACCTGGACGAGGCCGAGCTGAACCTCCGGTACTGCACCGTGGTGGCCGAAATCCCCGGGGTGGTGGCCCGGCGGGCGGTCAACCCCGGGAACAACGTGGCCGCCGGCCAGCAGGTGATGGCCGTCCGGTCGCTGACCGAAATCTGGATCGACTGCAACTTCAAGGAGACCCAGCTCGACGCCCTGGCGATCGGCCAGCGGGCGGTGGTCGAGGTGGACATGTACGGGTCCCGGCGGCTGTTCACCGGCCGGATCACCGGGTTCACCCCCGGGACCGGCCAGGCCCTGTCCCTGCTCCCGCCCCAGAACGCCACCGGGAACTTCGTCAAGGTGGTCCAGCGGCTGCCGGTCCGGGTCGAGCTGGACGACTACCACCCGGACGAGGAGCCGCTCTACGCCGGGCTGTCGGCCGTCCCGTACATCTACTACCAGGAGCCGCCGACCGGCCCCCAGGCCGGCAAGCGGCTGCGGGCGGTGATGGCCGGGCGGTGAGCGAGGAAAACGGGCACGCGGGCCAAGACTCCTCCCGTAGCCGAACTCCGGCGAGTCCGGCTACCGACCGCCGATTCCACCGCGGTCCGATCCGCGTCACTCGCGTGCCCGCCTAACTCCTCCGTGTGATCGACCGAGGCCCCGCCGTGACCGGCCGTCCGCACCCCTGGCTGGTGGTGGCCGCGGTCACCCTCCCGGGGACCCTCGAGTACTCCCTGATGTCGGTCACCGGGGACGGCACCCGGTACATCGTCGGTGGGCTGGGCGGGGACCCGGCCAACGGGTTCTGGGTGTCCACCGCCTTCCTGGCCACCGCCGCCGCCATGATGCCGGCGTCGGCCTGGTTCGCCGCCCACCTCGGCCGCCGCCGGTACATGCTCCTGTGCCTGGCCGGGTTCGCGGCGGCCACCGCCCTGTGCGGGCTGGCCACCGACCTGAACGCCCTGATCGCCTGGCGGGTGGTCCAGGGGGCGTTCGCCGGCGGCCTCCAGCCGTGCGGGATGGCGGCCATCCTCGACGCCTTCCCCCGCGGCCGGCAGGCCGTCCCCCTGTCCGTCTTCTCCGCGACCACCATCGGCGGGCTGCTCCTCGCACCGACCGCCGGCGGGTGGGTGGTGGACGCCTACTCCTGGCGGTGGATTTTTCTCGGGACGGTCCCGCTCGCCCTGGTCGCCTACGCCGGGGTGGCGCTGGTGGTCTGCGACCCGCCGGAGCTGACCGCCCGGCGGGCCGCCCTCCTGAGCCGGCCGGTCCGGTTCGACTGGGCCGGGCTGGCCCTGCTGGCGGTCGGCGTCACCTCGCTCGAGGTGTTCATCGGCAAAGGGCAGGAGTGGGACTGGTTCAAGGACCCGTTCTACCGGGTCCACCTGGCGTTCGCCGGGGCGGTCGTCGGGCTCGCCCTGTTCGTCCGCCGGGAGTTGCGGGCGGCCGAGCCGCTGGTCGACCTGCGGCCGCTGGCCGACCGCCAGTTCGCCGTCTGCGTGACCGTCATCCTGGGCGGGTACGTCCTCCTGTACTCGTCGTCCGGGGCCCTGACCGAGCTGGTGATGGCCCTGTTCGGGTACGACGCGACCTCCGCCGGGTGGGCGTCGGCCCCGGCCGGGGCGGTCGGGGTGGCCGTCTCGGTCGTCACCCTGTGGCTGCTCGGGCTGGGGTGGGACGCCCGCCGGCTGGTCGTGGCCGGCTCCCTGGTGGTGGCCGGCGGGTGCTTCTGGGTGAGCCGGCAGAACCTGGACATCTCCATGGATGAGGTGATGGCCCCGCGGGTGGTCCAGGTGGTCGGGCTGGTCCTGGTCCTGATCCCGGTCCTGGGGGTGTCGTGCCGGGACCTGCCGGCCGACCGGCAGGCGGCCGGGGCCGGGCTGCTGTCGTTCGTCCGGTTCACCTCGGGGACGATCGGGACGGCCCTGGGGGCGGTCCTCTTGGTGCGGCGGGACCAGTTCCACACCGTCCGCACGAACGTCGACCTCGACCCGCTCAACCCGATGCTGATGGACACCCACCGGGGGCTGCGGGACACCTTCTTCCGGCTGACCGGGGACCCGGCCGCGGCCGACGCGATGGGGTGGGCGGAGATCGCCGCCATGCGGGACCGGCAGGCCCTGTCGCTGGCCTGCTTCGACGTGTACTGGGTGGCCGGGTGGGTGGCCGTCGGGGTGGCCGGGGTGGGCCTCTTGATGCGGAAGCCGCCGGTCAGGGGGTGAGGTCGGGACACGGCCGGGGTCGCCCGCCCGGCCCGGGTTTACAACCGGTCCGGGAAACGGGAAAATCGTTCCCGCCGTTCCCGGCACCTGTCTCATGACCGCCCACGGAGGGGCCGTGAACCCGACCCGCCTCCGGACCGTCGCCCGCCGGCTCGCGGCCCAGTCGCCGCACCCGGCCGGGCCGCCGGCCGCCGACGCCGACCTCCTGGCCCGGTTCCTCAACCGCCACGACGAGGGCGCCGCCGGCGCCCTCGTCGCCCGCCACC
>JAIEQN010000068.1 GCA_019747685.1 Gemmataceae bacterium | reverse complement strand
CGCCGACGTGCCCGCCCTGCTCCGCCACCGCCTGCGGCTGCTCTCCCTGGGGGTGGTCGCGGCCCTGGGCTACTTCGCCGCCCTGGTCCTGGTCGCCCCCCGGGAGAAGGTCGGGCTGTTCCTCGAGCGGCCGGTGCTGGTGGCCCTGAACTGGGGGGTGCTGCTGGCCTGCGGGGTGCTGGCCGGGGTCCTCTGGTCGCGGCGGCCGCTGTCGCTCCGCCGGCTCCGGCAGGCGGAGGCGGCCCTGGTCGGGCTGCTGCTGGCCGAGATGGGCCTCGGGCTGTTCTCCGACCTGGTCCTGGACGAGGAGCTGTACCAGCCGCTGGCCGCGGGCGACCACGCCCTGTTCCACTACGCCAGTTCGTGGAGCCTGCCGTTCTTCGCCCTGATCGTGGCCTACGGCACCCTGGTCCCGTCGACCGCCCGGCGGTGCGCGGCGGTGGTGGCGGCGATGGTCGCCGTCCCGCTGGCCATCAGCGCCGCGGCCGGGCTGGCGGCCGGGCTGCTCGGCCCGTCCTTCCTCCTGTCGTTCCTCTTCCAGATGGCCCTGTGGCTGGCCGCCGCCGCGGGAATCGCCGCCTACGGGGCGTACCGGGTGGAGACGCTCCGGCGGGAGGCGTCGGCGGCCCGGCGGGTCGGCCAGTACCGGCTGGCCCGGCGGCTCGGGGCCGGGGGGATGGGCGAGGTCTACCTGGCCGAGCACGTCCTCCTGCGGCGGCCGTGCGCGGTCAAGGTGATCCGCCCGGAGATGGCCGGCGACCCCGGGGCGGTCGGGCGGTTCGAGCACGAGGCCCGGGTGGCCGCCGGGCTGGCCCACCCGAACACCGTCCAGGTGTTCGACTACGGGGTGGCGGCCGACGGGACGTTCTACCTGGCGATGGAGTACGTCCCCGGGCCGAACCTCGACCAGCTCGTCGGCCAACACGGGCCGCTCCCGCCGGGGCGGGTGGTCGGCCTCTTGCGGCAGGCGTGCGGGGCGCTGGCCGAGGCCCACGCCGCCGGACTGGTCCACCGGGACGTGAAGCCGAGCAACATCCTGGTGTGCGACCGGGGCGGGGTGCCGGACGTGGTCAAGCTGGTCGACTTCGGGCTGGCCCAGGGGGCCGGCGGGTCGGGCCCGGTCGGCGGGCGGGTGTGGCCGGGGGTGTTCGTCGGCACCCCGTCCTACGCCTCGCCGGAGCAGGCCCGGGGGCGGGCCGAGGTGGACGCCCGGTCGGACATCTACGGGCTCGGGGCGGTGGCCTACTTCCTCCTGACCGGCCGGCTGCCGTTCTCCGGCCCGACCGAGCTGGAGACGCTGACGGCCATCATCCACGACCCGGTGGCCCGCCCGCGGTCGGTCCGGCCGGACGTCCCGGCGGACCTGGAGGCGGTGGTGCTGCGGTGCCTGGAGAAGGACCCGGCGGCCCGGTTCCCGGACGCCGCCGGCCTGGAGCGGGCGCTGGCCGGGTGCGGCTCCGCCGCCGGGTAGCCGCCCGTCCGGCCGCGGCCGACAATTTTCGTGTCCCCTTCCGCCGGTCCGTCCCGTTTCTGGGTATAGTGGCGCGCGTCCGGGTCGTGGTCGACCCGGGACACGGCCGGCACGGGGCGCCGCCCGGGCGGAGGGCGGGCCGGCCGGGTCGCCCGCCCCGGCGCCCCGGGAGGACCAGACGATGGACCGGTTGTGGGCGGTGTGCCTGGCCGCGGTGGCGGCCGGGGGGGGCTTGGCCGCGGCCCAGGAACCCCCCCGCACCCCCGGGAAGGCCCGGCTGTACGTCGGGGTGGACCCGAAGGCCACCCTGTCGGCGGCGGTGGCCGGGAAGAAGCTCGACCCGGCGCTGGCCCTGTGCGTGAAAACCGGCGGGGAGCTGGCCGGGCGGAGCAACAAGGGGGTGATCGCGATCGACGTGCCCGAGGCCGACAAGGCGGAGGCGACCAAGAAGGTGAAGGAGTCGCAGCTGGCCCGGAACGTGGCCGACCTGCGGCCGGCCACCGCCGGGGACATCGACCCGGTCAGCAAGCTGGTGATCGTGCCGATCAGCGGGCTGGTGATCGTGCACGACGGCCGGCCCCCGACGGCCGACGAGCTGAAGGCCGCCGGGCTGGAGCTGGTCAAGGAGAACAAGGACGCCAAGGCGGTGCTGGTCCGGCCGGTGGCCGGGCAGAAGGTGTCGGCCGAGACGATCCAGAAGCTGGCCGGGATCGCGTCGGTCAGCGAGATCCGGATCGAGCGGAAGCTGACCTTCGCCCCGCCGGAGCGGAACGCCCCGGTCGACGCCCCGCCGCCGGCCAAGAAGGGCGGGCCGCTCGGCCCGGCCTCGGCCAAGTCGCCGGGGGCCATCACCGACCCGCGGTTCGTCAGCGGCGAGCTATGGGGGATCAAGAACGCCCACGTCGCCGAGCTGCTGGCGGCCGGGGTCCGCAAGTCCCCGGTGGTGGTGGCGGTGATCGACACCGGGGTCCAGGTGGACCACGAGGACCTGAAGGCGAACATCTGGAAGAACGAGAAGGAGATCCCGGGCAACGGGGTGGACGACGACGGGAACGGGGTGGTCGACGATGTCACCGGGTACGACTTCCTGGCCATGACCGGGAAGATGGAGGACCCGGTCGGGCACGGCACCCACTGCGCCGGCACCATCGGGGCGGCGGCCAACGGGATCGGGGTGGTCGGGGTCTGCCCGGAGGTGAAGATCATGCCGCTGCGGTTCATGTCGGAGGACGGCGGGTCGAACTTCGACGCCGCCCTGTGCATCGACTACGCGGTCAAGAACGGGGCCAAGGTGATCAGCGCCAGTTGGGGCGGGTACGACACCGTCCCGGACCAGGTGCTGGCCGGGGCGGTCGAGCGGGCCCGGGCCAAGGGGGTGCTGTTCGTGGCCGCCGCCGGGAACGACGGGTGGGACAACGAGAAGAGCACCCGCCACTGGCCGTCGTCCCTGGACAAGGACAACGTCATCGCGGTGATGGCGATCGGCGACGGGGACACCACCGACTTCGGCTGGTGGCAGAGCAACTACGGGAAGACGACGGTCCACCTGGCCGCCCCCGGGCACGACATCTGGAGCACCGTCCCGAAGGACAAGTACGCCCAGTACAGCGGGACCTCGATGGCCACCCCGCACGTGGCCGGGGCGGCCGCCCTGCTGTACGGCCGGCCGCAGTTCAAGGACGCCGACTACGCGGCCGTCCGCAAGGCCCTGCTGGACAACGCCCGTCAACTGGACAAGCTGAAGGACCGGTGCGTCAAGGAGGCCACCCTGGACCTGGCGTTCCTGGCCGCCGCCCCGGCTCCGAAGAAGTAGCCCACCGCCCAAGTGACGTCACCGCCCGCCGGGGCCGCCCTCCCCGGCGGGGCTCTCGCCCCTCCCCACCCCGAACCCGGTGCCCGCCGATGCGCC
>JAIEQN010001030.1 GCA_019747685.1 Gemmataceae bacterium | reverse complement strand
TTGAGGGCGGCGAGGAGCTGGTCCCGCTCGGCCGGCGGGGCCGCCGCGGTTGCGGGCGACCCGGCGGGGGCGGGCGAGCCGGGAGCGTGAGCGACCGGAGCCGGGTCCTTCTTCCCGCAGCCGGCCGCGAGGACCAGGAGCAGGCCGACGGCGAAGTGCAGACGCATCGGAGGACTCGCCGGGTGGCTGTTCGGGCGGCCCCCCGATCGTACCTCAACAGGACCATGACCGGAAGTGACCACCCGCCGGCGGGGACGGGACCCCGGCCCGATGCCACCGCCGCGCCGTCCGCGGCGACCGGGTTGCGGCGGTGGCTGTACCTGTCGGCCGGGCTGGGGTGCGTCGGGCTGGCCTACCTCGGGGCCGTCCTGCCCGGGCTGCCGACGACCCCGTGGGTGTTGCTGGCCAGCTACTGCTTCGGCCGGTCGTCGCCGCGGTTGCAGCGGTGGGTCCGGCGGTCGCCGGTGTTCGGCCGGCTGGTCCGGGACTGGGAGGACCACCGGGGCATCCGCCGGCCGGTCAAGGCGGTGGCGGTGTTGATGGTGGTCCTGGTGGTCAGCCTGAGCCTGACGTTCCGGGCGCTGCCGGTCTGGGTCAAGGGCGTGATCGCCGGCTTCGCGGCAGTCGGGGTGGGCGTCATCCTGTTCGTGGTGCCGACGGTCCGGGACGGGCGGGATGACCCGCCCGGCGGGGCTACTTCCGCATGAACCGCTTCAGGTCGAGCTTCGAGTGGACGAGGGTGTCCCGGCCGCTCCGCTCGGTGCCGGCCTCGAAGTTTTTCGCGTGGGCCGGGTGGACCGTCACCTCTTCCGGCCGGTAGTAAATCCAGCCGCTCGCCCGACCACCCATCGACCAGTCCAGTTCGATCGGCCCGGCCTTGATCGGCCCGGACCAGTCTCGGTACCCTCGGCTCGACCCGTCCGGGCGCTGTTCCAGGGGGACGAAGCGGTCGAACAGCTTTGCGTCCCCGGCCTTGGTCGTCCTCCCGTCGGCCGACTCGTACCGGTACTTGTAGGGGATCACGTCGCCGTCCGCCTCGCCGAACACGACGGCGGCCGCCCCGTCCTTCGTGACGAGGACGAGCATGAGGTCCTTGTACACGACCGGGGCCGAGAGCTGTTCGGGCGGCTCGGCCTTCGCCACCGGCACCTGCCCGGCGGCCGGCTTTGCCCCCGCTGCCGGCCCGGCCTTCGACGGGCCGGCGGCCAGCGACAGCCCGCCGGCGACGACGGCGACCGCCAACCCGCCGGCGGCGAGCAGCTTCAGCTTTTGCACGAGCATGGTTCGGATCGCTCCGTTCGACAGGGCCGCGACCGCGGCCGGGAGGGGCCGGGCCGCGGTGATGGCGGCGGAGGTGGAAGCCAGCAGCCGGGGCGACACGGCGACCTCGGCGAGGACCGCCAGCCCGGCCGCCGGGAGGGCCACGCCCCGGGCCTTGAGCCGGGCCGCGAGGACCTTCCGGGCCTTCCCGAGCCGGCTGGAGAGCGTCCCCTCCGGGATGCCGAGCCGGGCCGCCGCGTCCTTCCGGCCGACCCCGCCCAGCTCGCACAGGACGACCGCCGCCCGCAGGTGGTCCGGCAGCCGGCCGACCTCCTCGTCCACCAGGGCGACGAGTTCCCCGTTCTCCGGCGAGCCGGGGGTGTCAACCCCCCGATCGGGGACGACGGGGACCGAGACTTCCCGGGCCCGGCGCCTGGCGAGCATGGTGCGGGCCTCCCGGGCGACGCGGACCGCGACCCCGTACAGCCACGGGCGGACGGCCTCCCGCGGCGTCACGTCGGCGGCCCGCCGGGCGAGGACGACGAACGCCGCCTGGAAGGCGTCCTCCGCGAGGTGGTGGTCGCCGGCGACCCGCCGGCAGACGCCGAGGACCATCGGCCCGTGCCGGCGGACCAGCTCGGCGAACGCCGGCCCGTCCTGCGAGCGGACGTACCGGCCGAGGAGCTGGCCGTCGGAGGGGTCGGGGTCGGTCCGGCGGGCGACCGCCCGGGCCACCCCGGCGACGGCCGCGCTCCCAGGAAAGGACCCCTTACCGCCAGTCGAACACCGTCGGGCCGGCGATCACCCGGTTCCAGTCGGCCGGGTCGGTCTCCAGCACCACCCGGGGGTTGCCGCCGTCGGCGTCGCACACCCGCACCCGGTTCCGGCCCGTCGCCCGGCCCTCGCTCATGTGGGAAACGACCGCCAGCCGGGTCCCGTCCGGCGACCACCGCACCCCGGCCGCACTCTCGCCGATGTCCAGGACCCGGCCGCCGCCGGCCGATAAGACGGTCGTCCGGGTCATGGTCGCCAGGTCCAGGACGACCACCGCGAACCCGTTGCACACCTCCAACGACTCCGTGCCCCCGCGGACCGGGCGGACGACCGGACTGGTCGTCACCCGGGCGTAGGCCACCTTGGTCCCGTCCGGCGAGTAGGTGGCGAAGAACGCCCCCTCCCGCGGCTCGGCCAGCCGCTCGACCCGCCTCCCGTCGGCCGACACCCGGCACAGCTCGCCCCACGTCCCCCCGCCGAACAGCGTCAACCGCTCGCTCGCCCGCCGGTAGGTCACGAACCAGGCCCCGTCCGGCGACCAGTCGAGGACGAGGTGCCCGACCGGCAGGTTGAGCGGCTCGACCGTTCCGGCCTCCAGGTCGATCAGCGAGTGGACGTAGGCGTCCTGTTGGAACAGACGGAACTCGTCCGTCCCGCCGACGGCCCGCTTGCCGTCCGGCGACCACGCGGCGAGGTGCGGCGACTCCTCCCCGGCGAGCAGGCCCTTCTCGCCGCCCTTCGCCTTCACCGGCGTGACCGCGGCCGGCGGACCGGCCGAGGCCAGGTACAGGCCCCGGGAGGAGAGGACCGGCAGCCGCCCGTCCGGGGCCGCCCGGCCACTCGGGGCGAAGTTGGGCGACACCGTCACCCACGGCCCGGGCCGGAACGGGTCGATCGCCAGCGTCCGGGTGTTGATCTCGGCCCCGGCCGCCTTCACCTGGTCGCCGGTCACGCGGGCGACCTCCCGGCCGTCCGGGGTGAGATACCGGACGTGCCCGGCGAACCCGACGATCAGCCGGGACGGGTCGGCCGGCCGCGGGGCCGGGGCCTCCTCCGGGGCCGCGGGCCGGGCATACGCCCCCAGCCCGGCCGCCGCGACCACCACCGCGGCCACCACCTTCCACCTCAGACCGGTCCGCATGACCGCCTCCGTCAGTTCCGTGACAGGGGACGAGACTTCGGAGGACCACACGGGCCGAGACCCTCGGGCCTGTGCCGCCACGGCTGCCAGCACCGCGGCGGCGAGGCCGCGGTCCCGGAGCCGGGCCGCCAGCACCTTCCGGGCGGCCGCCAGCCGGCTGCTGAGCGTCCCCTCGGGGATGCCCAGCTCCCGGGCCGCGGCCG
>JAIEQN010001162.1 GCA_019747685.1 Gemmataceae bacterium | reverse complement strand
GAAGGCCGGGGCCACCGAGAAGACAGCACCGGCGGGGAGGCCTGGGCCCCCCGACCGGACATCTGGTGGCACAGGCCTCCCGGCCGGTGCGGCATTTACCCCCGCGGCTGGACCAGCTCCAGGACCCGCCGGGCGAACACGATCAGGCCGACGACGCAGGCCGTCAGGCTGGCCACCAGGACGGCCCCGGCGGCGATGTCCAGGCACCCGCGGATGCGGCCCTTCGACTCGTCGTCGAGCCCGTGGAACAGGGTCTCGACGGCGCTGTTGAACAGCTCGGCGGTGAACACCGCCCCGATGCACCCGAGGACCAGGCACCACTCGACCGGGCCGAGGCCGAGGACGGCCGCGGCCGCCACCACCAGGGCCGCGAAGAAGAAGTGGACGCTGAAGCTGGAGTGGCCCCGGACCCCGAGCTTGACCCCCCGGGCGGCCTCGCGGAACTTGTCCCGCCACCGCCGGGCCTTCTTCGCCCGCGGCGGCTCCTCGGCGGCGGTCCACCAGTCCGCGGGCATGGCCCCTCCGGGGCGGGTGGCCGGCCGTGTCGGCCCGTCTTCCGCCCTCTCCCCTTGAGGGAGAGGGCAGCCGCCCGACAGGGCGGCGGGTGAGGGGAACACCACTCGTCCAAGTCCCCTCACCCGGCGAGCCTGCGGCTCGCCACCCTCTCCCTCAAGGGGAGGGGGTGAGGGCACCGGCCGGCTGACGCCGGCCGTTCGCCTTACCGTCCGAACAGCGGGCTGGCCCCGAACCGGCCCGGGGCGGCGTAGGCCACCAGGTTCGGGATGACCAGGAACTGGAACCCGAGGTTGTTCACCAGGGCGTTGTACGTCACCCCGACGCTGACCGTCAGGTCCGACCCGGTCCGGGTCAGGGTCAGGGTGTTGGACAGGGCCTGCTGGATGCCGAAGTCGTAGCTGACCGCGGCGTTGGTGTAGTACCGGCGGCTGAGCTGGTACCCGACCGAGGCCGTCACCTGCTTGCTGTTGAGCGGGTCGGTCTGGCGGTAGCCGAGGTAGAAGTTGGTCCGGTCCGGGCGGTCCAGGCTGGCCCCGAGGGTCCAGTACCGGGCCCCGTAGTCGATCGGGTCGAACCAGCCGTTGGAGAGGACGGCCACCCGGTCGCCGACGTTCCACAGGGCCCCGTACTCGAGGAAGGCGAACGGCTTGCCGAAGTTCTGCTGCTGGGGCGTCGGGAAGAACGACCCGGACAGGTTGAGGGTGAACAGGTCGACGGTGTGCTCCAGCCCCGGGTAGCCCCGCTTGGTCTGGAACCGCTGGCGGAGGTCGGCCTGGAGGACGTTGATGTCGTCCAGGGTGTCGACCCGGTCCTCGACCAGCCGGCGGATGGCGTACAACTGCGGGTCGAACAACGGCGAGGTGGACAGGGCCTGCCCGGCCGGCCCCTTGACGAACTGGAACTGCCGCGGCCGGGCGTACCGGTAGGTGTAGTCCAGGTTGTCGTCGTTGAGCCGGTCGAGCTGCGGCAGTTGGGTGAACGGGACGCCGGTCTGGGCGTAGTAGTAGTTCGCCCCCAGGACGACCTTGTGGTTGAGCCCGCGGACGTTGAACAGCTCGCTGGCCGCGTCCTCGTACAGCCGGGAGAACGGCAGGCTGCCGCGGAGGCCGCCGCCGCCGTAGACGCGGCCCTGGTCGTCGCCGGTCAGGTCGCGGGTGTAGTAGGCCAGGTCGAGGGTGCCGTAGGGGGCGAGCTTGAACGGCCCGAGGGCGAACGGCAGGCTCAGCTCCTGGCCGAGGTCGAACCGGCCGGTGTCCACCGCGACCTGGTCGGTCGGCTCGACCGGCCACGGGTTCCCCTCGGCCGGGCGGAACCGGTTGTACCCGGCCCCGGCCCGGGCGTCGTACACGAACAGGTCCCAGAACGACTGGCCGACCACCGCCCCGTCCACCTTCGGCAGCCAGTTCGTCCGGGTGTACCAGGTCTGCCCGAGCCGCTGCTCGACCAGCCCGCCGGCCCACAGGTTGCCCCACCGCCCGGTCAGGAAGGCGAAGGTTTCCTGGTTCGGCCCGAGGTCGAACTCCTGCTTGTAGTACTGCTCCAGGAAGTTCTGGTCGCTCAGGTACGACACCTGGCCCTGGAAGTACAGGGCGTCGGTGATCTCCTGCTGGTGGTACCACCCGGCCCGGCCGCGGACGACCGGGTGGGTCGGGTTCGGCTGGCGGTCGTCGCCGACGTTGTCCACCCCGTTGTCCGACAGGGCGTAGAGGCGGGCGAACCCGCGGCCGCTGGGCGGCAGGGGGACGCCGGGGAACTCGGCCGCCTGCCGGTTCGGGACGGTGTACCCGTAGTCGGTCCCGCCGCCGGGGCCGCGGTCGCTCAGGTAGTCCAGATGCAGCCGCCACTTGTGGGTCGGCGGCGGCCGCAGGGCCAGGAGCTTGTACACGTCGAAGGTGGTGTACACCTGGGTGCCGAAGATGCGGTCCTGGCCGAGGTCGAGGCCGACCAGCGGGCCGAGCGGGTCGGTCACGTCGGTCCGCAGGTACGGGGTGTAGAAGACCGGCACCCCGCCGAGCCGGGTGGTGGCGTTGTGCAGGGTCAACAGCCGCTCGTACCCCTCGACCGGGCGGCCCTGGAAGTCCTTGTACTCCCACCCGAAGATGTTCCGCCGCGGCCCCTTCCGCTCCCGGTAGCTGGCCCGGGGGGTGTCCAGCCGGAGCTGCGGGTCCGACGGCAGCTTGCTGCTGAACACCGACCCGCCCAGGATTTCCCAGTTCTCCTCGTCCAGCCGGTCGATCTCGTTGCCGCGGAGGTGGATGGCGTCCGGCAGCCGGGGGTTGGACAGCTCCAGGTCGGCGGCCAGGGCGACGGCCCGGCTGTTGGTCACGTCGTAGTAGACCTCCTCGGCCCGCACCGTCTGGGTCACCGGCTGTTGGAGCAGCAGGACTTTGCCGGTCGTCCGGACGATCACGTTGCCGGACAGGTAGACCTCGACCTGCTTCTTCCCACCGGCGTCGATGTTAACCCCGTTCCGGAGGTCGGCCGACTCACCGCCGCTCATCCAGACGACGGCGTTGTCGGTGGCGAATTCGACCGCCGGCTGGCCGGGGCCGGCCGAGACGTTCAGAATCCACCCGCCGGTGACGATCCACCGCTCGGTCCCGTCCTCCAGGACCGACCGGGCGATGTTCACCTCCCGGCCGTAGCGCGGGCCGTACCGGAACGTCCGCCCGGGGCCGCCGGGGACGTTGATCCCGGCCCCGGGCGGCAGCACCAGTCCGAGGCCGCGGGGGTCGGGGTCGGTCGGGTCCGCCGGGCGGGGCCGGGGCAGTTGGTACGCGGTCCGCGGTGGGACGACCGGCGGCGGGGCCATCAGCCCGTCGGTCGGCAGGGGGAAGGCGGCCT
>JAIEQN010001135.1 GCA_019747685.1 Gemmataceae bacterium | reverse complement strand
CCCGGCGGCCCTGCCCCCGGTCGCCGCCGCCCCGGTGATGCCGACGGGGCCGATGGCCCCGGTGTCCCCGGGCGCCGCCGGTAGCCCGATGACCCCGGCCGCCCCGGCGGCCGCCGGGAACGAGATGATCGCCCAGGCCACCGTCGAGCTGAAGCGGGGCGACCTGGAGATGGCCCGCCGGCTCGCCCTCCAGGCCCACAGCCAGGGGGCCAAGGCCGAAGCCCAGGGGCTGCTCACCCAGATCGACGCCGAGGCGTTCGCCGCCAAGCAGCGGACCGCCGGCAAGTCCTACGACGCCGCCGTCGCCGCGGCCAAGGACAAGAACCACGCCCACGCCCTCCAGGTCCTCGTCCTGATCGACCCGAAGCTCCTCCCGGCCGACCAGGCGGCCAAGCGGGACGAGCTGATCGCCCAGTGTAAGGCCGAGCTGGACAAGCCGGCCACCGCGGCCGTGACCACGGCCGCCGCCACCCAGCCGCCGATGCCGGCCGACCCGACGGCCCCGATGGTCCCGGCCGCCCCGCCGGCGGCCCCGATGACCGCCCCGGGCACGGCCTCGGTCGGCGACACCAAGCCGGCCAGCCCGGACAGCGTCACCAGCCAGGCCGACGCCATGCGGCGGGTGAACTTCCAGAAGCTCCGGGGCGAGGGGCTGAAGGTCCAATCCGACGCCCAGGCGGCGTTCGGCCGGGGCGAGACCGACATCGCCATCACCATGCTGGCCGACTACGCGAACCGGGTGAAGGCCGGCGGGCTGCCCCCGGCCGACACCGCCATGCTCCTCCGGCCGGTCGACAGCCGGATGGAGATGTTCCGGGTGATGAAGGGGCAGAAGGACGCCCTGACCCGGGAGGCCAAGGAGAAGCGGGACGCCCGGGAGCTGGTCGCCGGCCGGGGGGCGGCCGAGGAGAACCGCAAGGCCGAGGTCCAGAAGCTGGTCCGCCAGTACCAGGCCCTGGTCAAGGACGGGAAGTACGACGCCGCCGAGCGGGTCGCCCTCCAGGCCAAGACCCTCGACCCGGACGACCCGGCCGTCTCCGCCCTGCACCAGATGGCCAAGGTGCATAGCCGGGTGAAGAAGGTCGAGGCCCAGAAGAGCGCGACCGAAGGGCTGGTGTTCGAGGGGCTCTTCGACGTCAAGAACCAGGGGCCGATGCTGACCGTCGACGACCCGGTCCGGTTCAAGATGGAGTACGCCGGCCGGGCCGGCCGCCGGGGTACCCTGGACGACGTGTTCCTCAAGACCCGGACCCCGAAGGAGTTCGAGATCGAGCTGAAGCTCGACAAGCCGGTGTCGGTCGAGTTCAACCAGACCCCGCTCGGCCAGGCGGTCGAGGACATCCAGGAGCGGACCGGGCTGCCGATCACCTGGGACGACCGGGCCCTGGAGGAGGACCAGGTCAGCCGGTCCAAGCCGGTGACCGAGAAGCTCAACGGGTACTCGGCCCGGAACGCCCTGCAGATCCTCCTGGACAAGGCCGGGCTGGGGTTCGTCATCGAGTACGAGTCGGTCCGGATCACCACCCTCAAGAAGGCCAAGGGGCGGCTGTTCACCAAGGTCTTCTCGGTCGCCGACCTGGTCACCCCGGTCCCGAACTTCGCCCTCCCGGACTACGCCAACTTCGAGAAGATGCTCAAGCCGAACCGGGACAACGTCCAGGTGGCCGGGCTGACCACCCCCGGGTCGCTGGCCCCGAACGGCGGCGGGCTCGGCGGGGCCACCCCGCTGACCGGGGCGACCCTCGGGACGGCCCCGGTCGGGGCGTCCGGGACCCCGTTCACCGGGGCGACGCTGGGGACCACCCCGACGGCCGCCGCCGGGACCCTGGCCACCGACAACCCGAAGAAGCACGAGGCCCTGGTCCGGCTGATCACCGGCATGGTCCGGCCGTACTCGTGGGACGGGCCGCACAACGGCCCCGGTAAGATCGAGTACTTCGACCTGGGCAGCGCCCTGGTGGTGAACCAGACGGCCGACGTGATCCGGGAGGTGACCGACCTGCTGGAGGCCCTGCGGCGGCTCCAGGACCTGGCGGTCGCCGTCGAGGTCCGGATCATCAGCCTGTCCGAGACCTGGTTCGAGCGGATGGGGGTGGACTTCGCGATGAACGTGAAGACCCACAACACCAGCTTCGAGCCGCAGCTGACCAGCCAGCAGTTCCGGCCGGAGCCGTTCATCAACGACATCAACGTGAAGGGGGCGACGGTCGGCATCCAGCCGGCCGGGGCCGGCAGCGGGGCCGGGGTCCGGCCGGTGTTCACCCCGGACCTGGATGTCCCGTTCCGGTCGACCAGCTTCAACTACGCCATCCCCGGGTTCGGCGGGTACCCGAACAACCCCGGGTTCAACGGCGGGGTGTCCCTCGGGCTGGCGTTCCTGAACGACATCCAGGTGTTCCTGTTCATGGAGGCCGCCCAGGGCGACCGGCGGGTGAACGTCATGAACGCCCCGAAGCTGACCCTGTTCAACGGCCAGACGGCGACCATCACCGTCAGCGAGTTGCAGTTCTTCGTGACCAGCGTGACGGTGGTCGGGGTGAACGGGCAGATCATCTTCGTGCCCCAGAACACCCCGCTGCCCGGGCCGGGGGCCGGGGCCCTGACCGTGGCCCTCCAGGCGGTGGTGTCGGCCGACCGGCGGTTCGTCCGGATCAACATCCCGGTCACCATCTCGGCCCTGGCCGGGGCGACCGTCCCGCTGTTCCCGGTGACCACGTTCATCATCCCGGTGTTCGAGGGCGGCAGCCAGGGCCAGCCGGTCCCGTTCACCCAGTTCCTCCAGCAGCCGGCGTTCGCCACCATGACCATCGCCACCACGGTCGTCTGCCCGGACGGCGGGACGGTGCTGCTGGGCGGGCTGAAGAAGCTGAGCGAGGGGCGGAACGAGTTCGGCCCGCCGTTCCTGTCGAAGATCCCGTACCTGAACCGGCTGTTCAAGAACGTCGGGATCGGGCGGGAGACCAGCCACATCATGATCATGATCACCCCGCGGATCATCATCAACGCGGAGGAGGAGATCGTGCAGACCGAGGGCGGCGGGCTGACCGGCGTCCGGCCGGGCGGGCCGTGAGGCAGTGGGCAGTCGGCAGTGAGCGGTGAGCAGTCGCCGGGCGGGGTCTGGTCCCGAGTGATCGGTACTGAGTGCGAAGTACTGAGTCCCGAGTTCTGAGTCCCGGGTACGCGGCCCTGAGTTCCGAGTACCCGGGGCTCAGTACCAGGACCGACCCCGACCAACCCCGAGGCCCGCGGCACCCGCCGCGGGCCTCGGGCGTTCCGGGAGCATGGTGAGCTGGCGAGCCGGGAGCGTGAGCGACCGGAGCTTGGTACTCCGGTCGCTAGATCGGAAGAGC
>JAIEQN010000761.1 GCA_019747685.1 Gemmataceae bacterium | reverse complement strand
GAAGTCCGGGGACAGGTGCTGGATGACGACGAACACCATGCCGGTGTCGGCCGGCATGTGCTCGAACAGCTTCTCCAGCGCCTCCAGCCCGCCGGCCGACGCCCCGATGCCGACCACGTACGGCGGCTTCGGCCCCGCGGCCGGCTCACCCGCCTGCGCCGCGGGCGCGTGCTCCGGATTCACCCCGTCGTCACTCATGGCTCCCTCCCGGTCTGCCCTATCCCCCCGTCATTCCGGGCCGCGGTTCACCGGCCCGGTTCAAACGCCCATCTCCTGATAGCTCCGGGAGATCTTCCGGATGGCCACCGCGTAGGCGGCCGTCCGCAGGTCCCCGGACCGCCCCCCGTGCCACTCGTCCCGCACCTCCTGGTACGCCCGCCGCATGGTGTCGTCGAGCCCGGACCGGATGACGTCCAGCTCGTCCGCCCCGGCCCGCAGCCCGGCCGTCAGCTCCGGCGGCAGCGGCCGGCCGACCGCCGCCTCGATGGCCGCCACCGTCCGGTCGGCCCGCAGCTCGTGGATGCGGCGGTCCATCCGCCCGAACCGGATGTGGGACAGGTTCTTGATCCACTCGAAATACGACACCGTCACCCCGCCGGCGTTCAGGTAGAAGTCGGGGATGACGACCACGCCCCGCGACCGCAGCACCTCGTCCGCCTCGAACGTGACCGGGCCGTTGGCCGCCTCGGCGATCAGCTTGGCCCGGATGCGGCCGGCGTTGGCGGCCGTGATCTGGTTTTCCAGGGCGGCCGGGATGAGGATGTCGCACTCGACCTCCAGGGCGGCCGCCCCGTCCGGGTCGAACCGGACGGGGAACCCCCGCAGCCCGCCCGTCGCCCGCCGGTGCTCGGCCAGCGCCTCCACGTCGAGGCCGGCCGGGTCGAACACCGCCCCGTCCCGCTCGATCACCCCGATCACCTTGGCCCCGTCCTCCTCGGACAGGAAGTTGGCCGCGTGGTAGCCGACGTTCCCGAGCCCCTGGACGACCACCCGCTTGCCGGCCAGGGTGCCGCCCAGCCCGGCCCGGGCGGCGTCCTCGGGGTGGCGGAAGAACTCCCGCAGCCCGTACTGGACGCCCCGGCCGGTGGCCTCGACCCGCCCGCGGATGCCGCTCTGGGTGGCCGGCTTGCCGGTCACGCAGGCCAGGGCGTTGATGTCGTCCGGGTACAGCCGCCGGTACTCGTCGGCCATCCAGGCCATCTCCCGCGGGCCGGTGCCGACGTCCGGGGCCGGGACGTTGATGCTCGGGCTGACGAACTGGCGGCGGGCCAGCTCGCGGGTGAACGCCCGGGTGATCGCCTCCAGCTCGTCGGCCGTGTACTGGGCCGGGTCCAGGCACAGCCCGCCCTTCGACCCGCCGAACGGGACATCGACGACGGCGCACTTGTAGGACATGAGCGCGGCCAGGGCCTCGACCTCGTCCTGGTCGACGACCGGGGCGTACCGGATGCCCCCTTTGGTCGGCAGCCGGTGCTCGCTGTGGACGGCCCGCCAGCCGACGAACACCTGGTACTGGCTGCGGATGCGGACCGGGAACCGGACCTGGTAGACGGCCCGGCAGTGCTTCATGACGGCGGCCAGCCCGGGGTCGAGGCCGACGGCCGCGGCCGCCCGGTCGAACATCCGGTTGACGCTCCCCAGGAAGGAGGAGGCGGCCGGCGGGTGGAGGTTGCGCTCGGGCATGGGTCGGTCTCCTCGATGGCGGTGATGCCGGGCCGGTCACTTGGCCCGCTCGTACTCGACGACCAGCAGCCCACTGCCGGCCGGGGCCTTGAACTCGGACGGCTCGCCTTTGACCTTGGCCTTATCGCGGACCATGAGCAGGGTGAGCTTGTCGCCATCGACTTTCAGGAGCCCGCCGCTGGCGTACCTGAAGCCGTCGGCCAGCACGTCCGCCCCCGGGTCGAACAGGCCGACCCGGTAGTGCCCGCCCTCGTCCCGGAGGTGGAACCCCCACTCGGCCGTCTTCCCGTTCGCGGTGTACCGCACCCGGCCGTCGGTGAACTCGACCGCCGACGCCCCGGCGTCGTACCGCCCCTTCGCGCCGTCCTGCTCCCACGCCGTCCCGACCCACTTCCCTTCCAGCTTCGGCCAGAGGGTGTCCTTGGCCGGCCGCAGGTACAGGGTGTTGGTGCCGAAGTCGACCACCGCCGACCCGGTCAGCAGGTCGAGGTTGCCCAGCACCCCGTGGACCTGCTTCCCCTTCTTGTCGGCCAGGGCCTTATTCACCCCGGCCAGGTCGGTCGCCGCCCCGTACACCTCGGCCCACGCCCGCCGGGTGTCGTACCCGCCGAGCTTCAGTCCGGGGAGGCCGATCTCCGCGGACTGCGCCAGGCTGCCGAGCGCCCACAGGGCCACCCCGTCCCGCCGCGTGGCCCCCCACTGGGTCAGCCCGGCCGTATCGAACAAGGACACGGTCGCCCCGGTGTCCACCAGCAGCCGGAGGTCGTGCTGGCCGGCCCGGGCGACCGCCACCCGCCCGCCGCCCGGCACCCGCTCCAGCGGGACGGCGGTGTACCCGTCCTTGACCAGCAGGTCGCGGAGCGGGTCGGCCGGCGGCTTCCGGTCGGCCGCCGGGGCGGTCCGCTTCAGCTCCAGCAGCGCGTGCCCGCTCCCCTTCGGGGCGGCGAACTCGGTCGGCAGTTGGTCGTTGTCCCCGCCCAGGAGCAGGCAGGCGGTCATCCGGTCGCCGTCGATCCGGACCCGCCCGCCGGCCACGATCTCAGGATTCGGCTTCCCCTCCTCTTTCGGGTCGTACAGGAGGAGCCAGTCGCCGTCCTCGTTCGGCCCGAACTGGACGGCCAGTTCGAAGTTCTTGTCGCCTTCGGTCAGCTTCAGCCGGCGGTCGGCGAAGGCGAAGGTGGGTGGGGCCTGCGGGTCGAGCTTCCGGTCCTTCCCGTCCTCCCGCCAGCTCGTGACGGCCCACGTGCCGGCCATCCGGGGCCAGCCGGCCACGAGCGGCGGGCGGAGGTACAGGGTCCGGGCCGGGTAGTCGACCACCCCGGCCCACGGGCCGAGCACGTCCGTCCCGAGCACCCCGCCCGGGCGGGACAGCCAGCCGGACAGGTCGCCGGCCACGACGGCGAACCCGGTCCAGTCGAACCGGGTGTCGTAGGGGCCGATCAGCAGGCCGGGGGCGATGGCCTCCCGGCCGACCCACCGGCCGGCGAGCCCGACCTGGGTGGACTCCTTGCCCAGCTCCAGCTTCAGCCGCCGGGCCACCGCCGCGTCCAGCAACGTCTCCCCGGCCCCGCTGTCGACGAGGAACTTCACCTTCTCGGGGCCGACCGCCCCGTCAGCTTGGAGCAACCGCACCCGCGGCCCGGCGACGGCGAGCGGGACGGCTG